>OMJB01000052.1 GCA_900299255.1 Sphingobacteriales bacterium | reverse complement strand
TGAATATAGGTGGGGGAATAGTGCAGTATCCGGTGAAAAATGAAATAGGCTGGAGCGGCAATTTATCATTGAATCAGCGCATATGTGCTCACTTCGATGCCGACCTGAGTGTTGACCGCGTTCCTTATCTGGATACGAAATCAAGCATTGATACAAATATTGCAGCAACGAGGGTGGCGGCTATGCTCAACTGGCATATGGCTGGCTGTAGTGGCCAGGCCGCTTTGATGAACAGTAACTATGAGCCGGGCAATAATGTGTATGGAGCCTATGCATGGGTGATGGCGCCACTGGTTAAGTTTAAAGCTGGAAAACTGTTGGGCGGGTATAGTGTCAGTTACAGCAATTCTGAAGAAAGCAGTTACAAACCGGTATTGGGTGTATCACAGATTGTGGCCAACTTTGCCTCCAACCCGAACATTGAAGGTTTATACAATCCATACTTCACGCCCAAGGATCTGTTCATCAGCTCTGCGCTCCTAACTTTTAATATTAATCTGTCAAAATCAGTTAATTTCAGCCTCAGCGGCGATGTAGGTTACGGGTCCATAAGCAATCCTTATCTATATCTATCTGTTGTAAAGCCGGGAGATACAGTTGTTAATAAAGGGTATTCAACTGAAACGTTTGTACCTGTAAATGCATCAGCGGCATTTAATTTTAATCTGGGCAAGACATGGGTACTAACGGCTAAATACATCTACCACAATACTTACTTCTTTACCAGCAACTACGGCAGCATAGGTATTCAGAAAAGTTTTCAGCACAGAAAAAAAAGTGGAATGATGACGGCAAGGCCTCGACATTTCTGAGACTGATAAAGGAAATTGAAAGTGATATACAAGGTTTGTACAAGTGTAAAAATCAGTCGGACCTGGTGAGTGCGGTAGCTAAAGTAAGGGGGAAACTGGTATCAATACGCAATGCGCAGAAAAGCAAGGAAGTGCTGCCCAACAGCGATAAAGCAGGTGCTATACAGGAAAGGTATGATGCTATAGATGATATGATCAGCGAACTGGATGCTGTAGACCTGAGTGATTATACTGAAGGCTCGAAAAAAGACAAAAAGCTCTGGCTCACTGAGAAGCAGTACGAACTAACATCCATCTCATATGGTGGTGCCCGATAAAATTATACCAAATACTAATTACCAATTACTAACTAATTATCCCTCCCGATAGCTATCGGGACCAAATACCAGACAACTATCTACCATCTACCATCTACTAAAGACTATCTACTAAATAGCGAGTGAACACCAAAACGCCATATGTCATACCAATCTTACAATAAGGGCAGCAAGGCGGGTGATCTTTGGCGATTCAAAGAAGCTAAAAACGTTTCAGCATTTGAGCGGTTTATGCTGCTGGTACTGGTAATAACAGGCATTATCAGCATACTACGCTTTGCCGACTGGTGGTTCAGGCGCAGCCATATTGGCAATCCCGTTTTATTCATGCTGCTCAGCCTGGCATTCTGGTATAGTATTTCACGACTTATTCTTATCTGGATCAATTATCTAAGAATAAAGAAAGCACCCAAAACTACTGCGCCCCCTGATCTTAAAGTAGCTATTTTCACAACCAGCTCGCCCGGTGAGCCGGTTGAGATGTTTGAGAAAACACTGGCTGCATGCGCCCGTATTACCTACCCGCAACCACCTACCTGCTCGATGATACACAGAAACCCGAGTTCAGGGAGTGCGCCGAAAGAAACGGCGCTGTGTGGCTGGAATTGGTCGGCCTGCCCGGTGCCAAAGCCGGCAAGATCAATAAAGCACTGGAACTGACCAACGAAGATTTCATACTCGTGCTCGACCCTGACCATATTCCTTTTCCCGAATTCTTTGATCACACGCTTGGTTACTTCGATGACCCCAAAGTGGGCTTTGTGCAGGTATCGCAGGCATATTACAATCAGTACCGCTCTTTCACTGCCGCAGGTGCTGCCGAGCAGACATACACTTTTTACGGGCCCACCCAAATGTCGCTATACGGTTATGGGTGCAGCGTAGCCATAGGTGCCAATTGTACTTTTCGCAAAGATGCACTCAAAAGCATAGGAGGGCACGGCATAGGCCTGGCCGAAGACCTGATTACAGCCATTCGTATCCATGCTGCCGGCTGGAAGAGCATATACAATCCGGTTGTTGTGAGCAGGGGCCTGGTGCCTGAGGATTTCGGTTCTTTCTGCAAGCAGCAGCTCAAGTGGGCCAGGGGAGTGTTTGAAGTTACGTTTATGGAGCTGCCCCGCCTGTACCGCAGGGTCACCTGCTGGCAGCGCATATCCTACTTCACCATTGGTACCTACTATCTGGTAGGCCTTACACAGTTCATTTTCACACTCATTCCTTTTCTGTATTTTTTCACGGGCATACTGCCGGCAAACATGGAGTTTGCCGATTTCCTCATTTATGGCTCACCGGTGGTGCTGTGTGCAGTTGCCATATACCTGTTTGTGCAGCGCTGGATGTGCGACCCTTCCACAGAACGTGGCCTGCACTGGCGGGGCATGATACTCAAGTTTGCCTGCTGGCCCGTCTTCCTGATGGGGTTTGTGTTGGCTGTAGTAAATGCCGAAATACCCTACATACCTACCGCCAAGAAAGCCGTCACAGGCTATATCACTCCGTTTGTAAGGCCCATGATTATACACATTGTCCTGTTTCTGATTGCTGTTGCGGGCATTGTTTTTTACCGCAGGTACTACATGCCAGAGGGCGAGCTGATTGGCTCTGCCGAGCGAACCTGGGGTATGATAGCATTTGCCTTTCTGGCTTTTATAATGGCTGTGGGCGGAGTTTATGCTGCGCTCGAAGCCCGTAAAATGACAGTAGAGGAGCCTTGGAATAACCTAGACATTAAACAATTATAGGTAAATTGCAGTCAATGAAAAGTGCAGGTTTTAGAATATTATCAGTGGTGCTGGCGATTGTGATATCGTCGCTGATAGTGTATGCGCTCTCTCATGCCGGCAAAGAAACCAAGGGGCCTATAGAAAATGCCATGACCGCCACCGGCGATATGGTAAAGGACATTGAAAAGAAACTGATCACTGAGCAGCGGGAGGAAAAACGGGAAGATAAACTCAAATGGTTTCAGCCATATGCCTCAAACATAAAGCTGCTGCGCAACCCCGACCGGATAATGCTGGGTGCATTTGACAACGAAATGAAAGAGAGCTTTGAAAGTGTTGCAGCACTCGAAGATTCTTTGAAAACAACCTTTCCGCTGGTGCATATATACAGTGCCTGGGGCAGCAAGACAGATGAGCGGTTCCCTGCTGAGGAAGTGAAAAATATCATAGCACTTGGCTCTACGCCCATTATTACCTGGGAGCCGTGGCTGAGTGATTTTAATGAAGAACAATACCCCGGCGGACAAAAACCTGCCGAACCGGACAAGAACGGAATGAAGGATGTGGCCGCAGGTATGTATGACAACTACATAAGGGCATGGGCTGCGGCGGCTAAGTATACTGGCAGGCCGCTGTTTGTGCGCCTGGGGCATGAGATGAACGATGGCTACCGCTACCCATGGGGGCCGCACAACAATGCACCGCAGGATTTTATTGCCGCATGGCAACATGTACACAATATTTTTCAGCAGCAGGGCGCTAAAAACATCATCTGGATATGGAGCCCGCACCCGGCATATACTTTTAAAGAGTTTTATCCCGGCGATGCATATGTTGATTATATTGGTGCAGGCGTACTCAACTATGGCACCATTGCCGCATGGAGCCAGTGGTGGACATTCAAAGACATCTTTAGTAAGTTTTATGACAGTGCAGCCCTATACAAAAAGCCCATGATGATCACCGAGTTTGGCTCGCTGGTAGTGGGTGGCAACCGTGCCCGATGGTATACCGATGCGCTTGGTAGCCTGCCGGCACATTTTCCTCTGGTGCGCTCAGTGGTCTTCTTCCATTTCTCTAAAGACAACACCACCACCCAGCAAACCCTCAACTGGTACCTGAAAAACGACAAAGCAGTTACGACAGCGATAGTGAAGGAGGTGGGGAAGTGGAAATGAATTTTGCAAAAGATTTCAAGATGACCAAAGAAGAATTCCTCAACTTATAACTTACGTGCTTGATACCCGTTGTTTACCTAAGTTTGTACATTCGCAACACACATGAGCAAACAGCAGAACAATGCAAAAAAACAGGCAGTGCAGCCGGGCGGCACTATAAACGGAAGCAACAAATGGCTGCCGCTGATATTGGCCGGGGCAGTGGCATTGTTCACATGTCTTTGCCTGTCTCCGGTTGTTAAAAACAGTTTTATGAACTGGGATGATAATGCCTATGTGTTCGAAAATCCGTACCTGAGCAAGCCGGTATCAGAAGCGGTTGCTTATTTTTTCGGGCCTAATTATTTTGTGGGTAACTACATACCGGTAACGATGCTCACCTACGTAGCCGAGTTTCATGCGGCGGGGCTGGAGCCGTTTGTTTTTCATAGTGTAAACCTGGCACTGCATATCATCAATGTGCTGTTGGTGTTCTGGCTGGTATGGCTTCTGAGCGGGCGCAGTGTGCGGGTGGCAGGCCTTGTGGCACTGCTGTTTGGTATACACCCCATGCACGTAGAGTCGGTGGCATGGGTGGCAGAGCTGAAGGATGTGTTGTATAGCCTTTTCTTCCTATCCGGGCTGATTGTGTATTGTAAGTACCTGGAAGCAAAGCAGGCCGGGGGAGCGGTAGCCAGCCGTCTGCTGGCTGGTACTTTTGTGTTGTTTCTGTTATCGTGCATGTCTAAACC
This sequence comes from Sphingobacteriales bacterium, assembly GCA_900299255.1. GTDB lineage: Bacteria > Bacteroidota > Bacteroidia > Chitinophagales > Chitinophagaceae > Nemorincola. Next base: position 24,336 of record OMJB01000052.1, on the reverse strand, counting down.
TGCTGCGGTAGTGTTTCCGCTGGTGCTGCTGCTGCTCGATTATTATTACGGCTGCGCATATGATAAAAAGGCCTGGCTGGAAAAAGCATTATTTCTTGTTGTTTCGCTGGTGTTTGGCATAGTGGCCATCAAGTCGCAGCAGGCCGATCAGTTGCTGCACAATTACTATCCGCTGTCGCAGAGGTCGTTATTTGCGTGCTATTCCGTTTGCATGTACCTGGCCAAGTGCATCGTGCCTTTCGGCCTTTCTAACTTTTATCCCTATCCCGTTCTGCCGGATGGCAGCCTGCCGTGGCTGTTGTATGGTACACCGGTAGTTGTATTGCTGCTGGGCTTTGCAGTGTTCAAAACTTTCAGATCGCATAAGTTCATCGCTTTCGGGCTGCTGTTTTTTGTGGCCAACGTGCTGCTGGTATTGCAGCTGGTATCGGTAGGCGATGCGGTTATGGCCGACCGGTACACCTATATAGCCTACATAGGCCTGTTTTTCATAGCGGCTGTTGGGGCAGATAAGTTATACAACACCAGCAATAAATCGCTGGCTGGCTTGAAGATGCCTTTAGCTGTCGCTCAGGCAGTTATTGTACTGGCATTTGCCTATCAGTCAAACGCCCGGTGTGCAGTATGGGAAAATGATGATACCATTTCAGATGACCTGATGAGCCGCTTTCCCGATGACAGGCTTGTGCTCAATAACAAAGGTTTTCTGTTGTTTGCTGCCGGCAAGTACAATGAGTCGCTACCATATTTTACAAAGTCAATCAGCCGTAAGCCCGATTATATTATGGCCCACATCAACCGGATAAACGCCTATATCGGGATGAATGATTTTAAAACAGCTCTTGCATACACAGATTCAGCACTGATGCAGGCTCCCAAAGATTTTAACCTGCTTACCACCCGAGGGTTTCTGCTCAAAACTCAGAACAGGTATCCCGAGGCAATTCAGTCAATCAGGGAAGCTCTAAAGGTTAAGAAAGAAAACCTTAAGGGCTATCTGCAGCTGGCTGAGTGCTACTACGATGTAAAAGATTATGACAACTGGTTGCAAACCCTTAACGAAGGGCTGCGGTATTTTCCTGACGAGGCATTGCTGCTCAATAACAAAGGCTACGCACTGTATCTCAGGGGCAGTTATCAGGATGCCATCATTTTACTGAAACAGGCGCTGAGCCTCTATCCTGATTTTAACACTGCATCTGCCAATCTGGCCAACTGTTACAAGGCGCTTGATTCTGTTAGTGCAAAAAAGTAATAAGGTACAAAGGAAAGGCCGGAGATGTTATTTTCCCCGGCCTTTGAACTTATCTTTTCTCAATAGTTACTGGCTGTTTTCGTTACTGTCGTTATCGTCTTTATTAATAGAGCCTTTGGCCTCAGTTTGTTTTGGCAATCTTATTCCTTTGCCAAGAATGTATCCTGATATACCACTGAGTATGGCACCCAGTTCTCTGCCTTCAAGCACACCTAGTACACCAAACAGTATGATGGCAATGATGAGACAAAATAGTGTGATGAATTGCAGGCCATTGACGGTGGAAAGGAAATCTTTGACCAGTGTGGTTTCAGAGCGCTTGCTGATGAAATAAAAGAAGAAGAACAACAGGCCGCCAATGCACAAAGAAAATATTACAGTTATCCATAGCCGGAATTTGCCTTCGTCATACAGCTTGCCATATAGGTCGTTAATTCTCTCCTTAGCATTCGAAATATCTTTGTTGATGTTCTCCTGGCTTTCGTAAAGGATGTTCAGGAGGCGGGAATCTTCGATGTAGTGTTTTTTTCTGATGCGCACACGCTCCGCAAGCACCTTTAGTTCGCCTACTCTTACATTGCTGTAAAACTCAGGCATGTAACCAAATTCGCTCAGGCAATGTTTGAGTGCTGCTGTAATAATAGTATTGTCGTCTGTCGAATCCATCTGCATAAGAAACTCAGTGGCAACAGTAGTATCAACAGAGTTAACTATGCGGTCGTTTTCAACCTTGCGTATTTTCTCCTGAACACTTTTCAGCAGGTCGCTTTTCGATTCAACATAGCTTTTCAGCAGGTTAAGGGTCTCCTTCGACTCTGATTTGAATTTTTCAGAAACGCTTTCAAAATTCTCAGGAACTACCTCAACTTCATGATTGAATATGCGGTAATTCTCCTGCGAAAAACACAGAAAAGGTATTAAAATAAAAACGGATAATAATAGTTTTTTCATGCTAAGAATGTTCATTTTTTTGAGTCAGTTGTTATCAGATATCGTTTTGGAAATCTAATATATAAATTAAGAATCAAAATCTGCAAATTTCAATAAATGAAATATCACTATTGATAAGCTGCTGGCATGAAGATTATATCACTAATAACGTAGTGGTTATATATAAATTCGGTGGAATAACAAAGAAGTATCCGTTCCAGTTAGCGGTAAGTGTATGCAAAAGTTGCGGTATCGTCCGGTGTAATGCCCAGGTTATTGGATATCCGTAACATCTGGCTGATGCGCCCGCTGCCATCAAACTGGTACAGGTATTTTTCTGACCATACATTGTTTCTAGATAACTGTGTGGGCAGGTGAATGGTTTTAATGTATGATCTGCCATACAGTAGAAACTGGTTCATTCTGAAGGCATCGCCGGGTTGTCCGTAACGGGTCAGGTCATAATCAAAACCAGAGCTTATGTTATCCAGCGAAGATGAGGTGAGGTCGCCGTCTTTCCAGTAAAAGTAAGTAGTACGATAGCCGTAAAAAGGGTAAATAGTTGTGTGCAGGTATTCCTGCATCTGCCTGACCTGGTCGCCGTCGTAGCTGAAACCGAGCGTATCAGTCACCAGTACTTTGAGTATCTGCCCCGCTGAATTGGCGTAAACAGAATAGGTAAAATTAGTTTCATCTGTAATATTGAACGAGGTACCGAAATAACTGAACTTCTTATAGCCAGAACTGCCTGCCGATGTGCCAGTGCCAGTCCAGTGCATGGAGTCCAGATTGTTGTAGGCTCCGTAAAACAGGTCATAGTGCCGCCCACCGCCGTTATGGGCATAGTCAACTGTTGCTATCAGTGCACTGCCAAAAGGGTTGTTGTTAGAGGGCTTTTTGCATGCAGTAATTGCTGCAAAGAACAGAACGGAGGCAATAATAGCCAGATGTGTGGTTTTCATAAAGCAGGTTGTACACTTAAAGGTACTGAATTTATGTTACTGTCCTTTGAATGATAGCTTAGTGTAGCTGAAAATAAGGATCACAGCCATAACAGCACTTATCACTGACAATGAAAGCATAATATCCACAAATGCGTCATAGCCTGCCTTGGCTCCCATGGAGATGAATTCCAAAATCCAGAAGATGGATAACCTGAAAGCCAGGATGCCGAGAATCAGGTTGGTAAGTTTCTTATGGAAGTAAGCCTGTGTGGCAAAAATAATCAGCGTCGCAGATGCCCTATAATTGAAATAGCCACCAAAATAAAAGCTGGCAGCCAGCCAGGCCAGGCTAAACAGGATAAAATAGCCGTAAGCCAAGTACACTATCTTTTCGTAAAACGACAATTTATTGTTCATATAAATACCAGCGCAATGCTGAACAAATTCATTTATTTTCTGCTCTTTTTTCTCCATTCTTCCATTCTTTCCCTCTCGTTTGCTGATACCGAAAGGATTATTTTCCACTGGCTATTCTTATCCAGCCTGATCACGTAGTGGTAATCGCAATTATAGATTGGTTTGTTGTTTTCAGAAAAAAACTGCCAATTTACTTTTACATTTATAATCTTTCCGGTCCACTCACGCTTATACCATACGTCAGGCCGCATTTTGGCAATACCCAACTGTTTGTAAAATCCCGCCCCTGTGTTGAAAAAGCCCTCAAGTTTGGCAGAGTCATTGAAAACGGTGGTGGTTTCGTCAGAAGTAAGCGTACAAGGTATATTATAAAGGCTTACCATTCCTTTGCTGTCAAATTGTTCTAACACCGCTGCATAATTCTCAAAAAATGTATTGATTTGCTGTAATGGCTGTTCCGATATATTCATGTCTCACTTGTTCAGGTGCAAATTTACCAAAATTTGCTTTGGAGGGTTGCAATTAATAAAAGTTCTGTAAATCACCTTTGTTTTGGAAGGCAAAGAGCTGGTTCATTGATACCATACCATTTATACTTTTGGAATTGCATTTTTCACATTATCTTTGAAACCGGATGAAGACGCTGCTTAACTCTGGGCAACTCAATATAACGCTGCAGCGTCTGGCTCATCAATTAGTTGAGAATCACCTTTCTTTTAATAATACTGTAATTATTGGTATACAGCCAAGGGGAATTCTTTTGTCTGACAGGATTGTTAAAATGGTGAAGAAGATTTCCGGCAATCAGCAGCTTGAATACGGCCGCTTGGATATAACTTTTTACCGGGATGATGTTGCATCCAGGGACATACTGGTACCTAACGAAACAAACATACCTTTCAGCATTGAAGGCAAAAATGTAGTACTGATTGATGATGTGCTGCACACCGGGCGCACTATCAGGGCGGCAATGGATGCACTGTTGGATTTCGGCCGCCCCAGGAAAGTAGAGTTGATGGTACTGGTAGATCGCAGGTTTAGTAGGGAACTGCCCGTGCAGCCCGACTATTCAGGCCATACTGTAGATACAATACTTACGCAAAAGGTAGTTGTATTCTGGAACGAGAAAGATGGAAAAGATGAAGTAATACTGATTGATAAAGTGTAGAAGGGAGTCAAGAGAGTTATATTGAAGTGATTTTTGAGCTTAAATTTTAGAAAAGATATGACGTTATCTGTGAAGCATCTTTTGGGCATAAAAGAACTTAACCTGCAGGATATTGAACAGATATTTCAGACCGCCGATAATTTCAAGAAAGTACTACAGCGGCCTATTAAGAAGGTGCCTACGTTGCGTGACACAACAGTAGCCAATATATTTTTTGAAAATTCAACCCGTACACGCCTTTCTTTTGAACTGGCTGAAAAGAGGCTCGGTGCAGATGTAGTTAATTTTGCAGCTTCCAACTCATCTGTATCTAAAGGGGAAACACTGATTGATACTGTCAACAATATCCTCGCTATGAAAGTGGATATGGTAGTGATGCGTCATTCAGCCAGCGGAGCTCCCTGGTTTTTAGCACAACACATTGATGCCAGTATCATTAATGCCGGAGATGGTATTAATGAACACCCCACACAGGCTTTGCTCGATGCCTTTTCCATGCGGGAGCGGATAGGAGAGCTGAAAGGCAAGCGAATCACGATCATTGGCGATATTATGCACTCAAGAGTGGCACTCAGCAATATCTATTGCCTGGCTAAACTGGGAGCAGAAGTAACAGTAACCGGCCCGCCGACACTTATACCCAGGCATATTGCTTCACTGGGCGTGAAAGTGGAGTACAATGTAAAGAAAGCGCTTGAGTGGTGCGATGTAGCTAACGTATTACGAATACAGCTGGAAAGGCAGCATAAGCCACTATTCTCCACACTACGCGAATATGCGCTGTATTATGGCGTGAACAAACAGATGCTGGATAGTATCAAAAAGAAGATTGTGATTATGCACCCCGGGCCAATAAACCGTGGAGTGGAAATAAACTCTGATGTAGCTGATAGCAACCAGTCGATCATCCTGGATCAGGTGGAAAATGGTGTAGCCATCAGAATGGCTGTTATCTATCTGCTTTCTGGTAAGCGGGAAATGGAGTAGGGCAGAGCTTCAGTTTTATTTACCCCAGTATCTGGTTTAATTACACACTTAATCCAGCAATCGTATCATCTGATTGTCAATTGCCTGAAAAAAGTCCTGCGGCTGATAGGTACGCCAGTTAGGGTTATCTAACAGTTTTACGTAGTAATCAATATGGGTCTTAACAAAGTCGTACTGGGTTTGCACCGGCATATTAATGGCAGCGATCCAGCCACCACTGTCTTGAATATCTTCCCTCCACTCCTGGTAGTAATCTGTATCACTGCTATGGAAATTGAGTACGTTTTCTGTAATCAGAATAAACTTAAAAATACTTTTAGCCGCCATAGGGTCAATAACAGAGCGCTTGAGCTGCATGATGTCGTTTTCCACAGCATCATTCCATTCGCCAATTAGCTCAATAATGGCGAAGTTGAGATCGTAATCAACAAACAATACTTTCATGTACAGTGTGCGTGACCCGAATTCATCCCACTGCGGGTGTATATAATAATTGTAAACAGTGTTTGAAAATTCAAACTCACTGTGTTCCATACCATAAAAAGGAGAAAACTCGTCTTCTTCTGCAATATAAAGATGACGCCAATTGTAGAAGGGTTCTATCTCATGCATGAATGCTAACCGAATTTTTGTTTCCAGGCAAGCACTCCGCCGGTCACATTCTTTACATTAGTAAACCCTGCAGACTCCAAAATTGCACATGCCGCCATACTTCTTGAACCAGCTTTGCAATGGATAATGAGTTCTTCATTTTTCAGATCTTCCAGGTCTTCGAGCTGAAAACTCTGAATTTTTCCCAGCGGAATAAGCTTCCCTCCCAGATTAAATTCAGCATATTCAGAAGGTTCTCTTACATCAATTAAATTGATGTGGCTGCCTTTGTCCATGAGTGCTTTGAGATCGTCTACTGTGATATGCTGCATATGCTAACGTTGAAGTTATTGAATAGTCAAAAGTAAATAAAAACAAAGGAATATCAATCCAAACACTGTGGTGTTACAATTTTATGAGTTTCTTAGGATTGCCCCAGGTATCGTTGGTGGATAAGTTAATGATGTACATACCCTGTGCCAGGCTGGAAATATCAGCAGGATTTCGGGATGTTACATCACCTGATTGTAGCAATCGCCCCTGCAAATCAGTAATGCTGTATGCGGCGGGTGCATCTCCTTCGTATCTGAACAGAATATGATCCTGAGCCGGATTAGGGACAAAATCCCAGGTACTTTCAATGTTTTCAATATTACTGAACCCACTGCCCGATGTGTACCTGCCAAGTAGAGGGCGCATCATTATTGCACCACTGATTGCAGATGGTATCCATGATCCCAATACATTGTAATAGGTATGGTTGGAGCCAACCCTGTTTACATCGAGGCCAAAATAGATGCTGTCACTTCCGCCTCCTCGTGGCTGTAATGTGCCGGCATAAAATGTACCCGCTGGCAGCAGCAAAGGTTTATTAAATGTGTAATACCAAAAATGATTTACCGAATCGGCATATGCCGGGCTCAAAAGGTCTGTTGAATCAATGACCACGTCTGCAGGAGCACCGTTAATTTTAATCGCTGAATAGACATAAATAGCAAACGGCTTATAATTGGCAAATGGAATCTGCCTGCCAAAATATATAGCCATACCCCTGAGTGTATCTGGCCGGTTTAAATGATACTCAATGGCAATTTTACCGGGTAAGGAAGGGAATAAATTAAGGTAGTAGCTTTTCTCAGCAGTGCCATCATCGTAAGCCAGGTAATTATCAAAAACCTGATTGCTCACCACAGTGTCATTAGATACAGGGCCGAATGGCACTATCGTCTGAAGTATGTTCTTGGTTTCAAAAACAACTGTAGCATTAGATGGGTAGGCAGGATAAGAAGGGATAGACAGAGGTTCTATTGTTGGATGATTTTCGAATCCGTTTATTAGCTCATTAGCCGCCGGCGTGGTTGCGAGCGTGGCGCCACTGCCCAGGTCTGTTATCGTCATAAAGTAATTAACAGACTCCGCAAAAGGCGTGTTATTCCTGATTGTATCTGAAACCTGTGAAACCAGCTCCCCTGCAGAATTAGTCCTGAACTGTAAGTAGGGCATAAACGTATAATCATTCAGCAGGAACGATGGAGAAGATGTAAAAGCAACATCAGTAACTGAGGTGTCCCCTATATTCCTATTTTTGTCCAGGCGTATATAATCTACGTTCCATACAGCATCTGCCCAATAAAGAGCAGCTTTATTGATAAAACGGAACTGAAAATTGTCATGAAAATACAAGGTGTCGGTTATTGGAACCATTACCTGCTGAAAAGGTTGCAGTGTAGTGCCGGAAGCAGCCCATACCTTAACAAAATCGCCATATCGGTTTTTGAAAAAAAGCATTAGCGAATCAGATATAACAGGGTAAAAGCCATTGCCCTGCGGCTGGTAGAAGAAACTGAAATAAATACTGTCAGCGGCTGAGTCAGCAGACATATCTATTAACTGAGACGTGAGGCTGTCGGCATTTCTGAAACCAACATTGCTAAATGAATCATACGGTATGCCACGTGCATTCAGGTCATCAAAAGTGGCTACCCCACGGCTCACGGGCATAACACCCATTGTGTTGTTAATATACACTTCTGCATCCTGCCATTTAAAGCTATCCGGAGATGCACTGTAGCCGGTAAAGTCTTCAAAAAAAGGAAGGGTAAGGGTAGTGGTTGTTTTTTTCGCAGATTTTAAAATAGAGTTATTTCCACGGGGAGCCTGAAACTGATTCCATCGCAGCGCCCCGGCATATTCCTGAGCAAAACCCAGTAAATAAATAGGCTGGCAAAAAAAGATAAATAAAAACGTTTTCAGTAAGGTGCGGTTCACTTTTTTGCTTTTTTATTATCTTCAATAACGTCTTTAGTGGTATTTGTATTGCCATGAATATCCATCTGGTCTGGATTCTGCATAATGCGGATACTGATTATATCTCCGGCTTTAATTCTGTTTGGGACACCTGCCTCATTGATAGCCCTGGGTTCCTGGTCAACTATATATGCCGACTGCGTATCCGTAATCCTTGACAACTGATCAGCAGGCGATATAATCGGTATGAGATTGTATTGATTAAGTACTGTCATGCCTTCCTCCACCGTGTACTTGGTTAATTCAGGTACATTGAATTCTGTATTTCCAAGACCATCGCCAATAACTAGGTCTATTTTCGTACCCTGTGTAATCAATTCACCGGGGCGTATCGGACTGCCTTTATAACGCTGCTCTATTATAGCTCCGGCTGCAATATCCGGCTTGTAGGTAGTATCGCCAACTCTTAGTTTGTTGTTCTTCAGCAGCATTACGGCACTACGGTAAGACAGGTTTACCAATGCCGGCATAGGAATATGTGGCGGCATAATCATATTAACTGTAAGGAATACTGTCCTGCCTTCTTTAACCACAGACGAGGTGTCGGGAACCTGTTTTAATACACAAAGTGGTTTCTGATCGGGTTCATATGTTGAATCCACCTGAACTTCAAACTTTAAAGCTTTCAATTGCGTAATGGCATCATTTACATTTTTACCTGAAACATTAGGAATAACTATTTCCTCACCGTGCTTTGTAAAGCAGTGTAGGCTTGCAAAAAAACAGATGTACAGCAGAACAAATATCGCCAGTACAATGCCCAAGTGAAATAAAAAAGATTCTTTTAATTTTCCATTCATATGATTCTCTGGCAGTTAGGTTGACTTAATGGACACATAGGTAAGTAAAATTAATAACAGCAGTATAATTAAATATGATAACTATTCAGGCAATCTTCCAGCAGTTCGCCATAAAAATCCTTTAGTGTCCTTCCTGATTCGCGTACCTGCTGAGGAACAATGCTGTTTTCACTCTGCCCTGGCATTGTATTTACCTCAAGGAAGAACAGCTTTCCGCTGGATTTTTGCAATATAAAATCCATCCTCACAACGCCTCGGCAATTCAAATGACGGTATATATACATTGCTTTTGACTCGAGTTGTTCTTTCAGGCCTTCGGGTATCTGTGCGGGTGTAATTTCGTTTGTAACACCCGGAGTGTACTTGGCTTCGTAATCAAAAAACTCATTTTTGCTCACTATTTCTGTTGCCGGAAGAGCCTGTAGCCGGCCATTGGCTTTATACACGCCAATAGTCAACTCTCTGCCTTCAATAAATTCTTCAATCAGTACCTGATTGTCTTCAGCGAATGCTTTTTCTATTGCCGGCAGCAATTCCTCAACTTGCTTCACTTTGCTCACCCCTAGGCTGCTGCCGCTTTCATTTGGCTTTACGAAAACAGGCAATTTCAGTGTATCGAGAATTGCCCCCATGGAATAAGGCTCTCCCTTAATCAGGTGTACCGAATTGGCGATGTTTACTACGTTAAAAGCTTTTACGACTTTGTTACAATAGCTTTTATTGAACGTGAGTGCTGATACAATTGAGTTGCAGGTAGTGTAGGGCAATTTAATCATATCGAGATAACCCTGTATGCGTCCATCTTCGCCCGGAGATCCATGAATGGCTATAAAAACACAGTGGAAATTAACTTTACCACCAGGTAAATGGAGTGAAAAATCGTTTTTGTCAATCTGATAACGATTCTCACCTGCTTCGTAGTACCATTCATCGCGCGTTACAATGATTTTATAAACATTGTAAAGTGTGTCATCCAGATTCTTTTCGATTGTTTTTGCGGTTTGGATGGAAATCACGTATTCACCTGAATATCCTCCTGCAAGCAGTGCTATGTTTTTCTTCATTGATTCTTTTCTACAGATAGAAATTGATACTGCCAAAGATAATATAATACTGGAAAGTATTGTTTCAAATAAACGCCCTATGGATATTTTAACCCTATTTTTTATTTTAATAGACAGTGTCAGCTACGACACCGATGGAATATTAAATTTTGTCTTCACCTGAAAGTTATTTCAGAAATAAGATGAGCGTGACTTCAGAGTGATATCATCAGTTACCTGGTTTGCAATTCAAGTATTATTGGACTGCAATTTAGGTAATCAGGAATTGCGGTCTTTTACTGGGATAACAAATTTCAAACCAGACCAAACCTCGTCTACCGAACATACTTTGATATCCACCAAGCCAACTGATAAACCTATTTCCCTGATCAGGTTTTCAGACACATCCGTTTGAACTTTTGAAGCTTTTTTGGGCCAGGATACCCACACACAACCACTGGCAGTTATTTTATTTTTGAGTTCAGGCAAAGTCTTTTTCAAACCGGAAAGGCTTTTCTCAAAGTAGTGAATCATGTCACAAGGCTTTTGGGGTGATAGTACAAAGCGTACTTCACTTTCCATATCCGACAGTAGCTCAGCATAATTGTCAGGAGCATTGATCAGAAAAATATTGAATCCTTTTTTGATACCTAGTTTCTTGCTGAGTGGTGAACCCGAATAGCCTGCCGCAGCCATTTTAGCCATATTTACTTTACGAAAGTAGTTATCTCTTATTTACTTTCGTTCAGCAAAAAACAAAAACAAATTCTGTAATGTCCAGATACGTTGCATTTTTAAGGGGGATAAATGTCAGCGGGCAGAAACTGATCAAAATGGAAACATTAAGGCAGTACTTCGAAATGCCGGGAATAAAAAATGTAGTAACCTACATTCAGAGTGGTAATGTGATTTTTGATGCAACACTGGCTAGGGAAAAACTACAGGTGAAAATTGAGAAACAACTTGCTCAGCAACTTGGGTATAGTGTACCGGTGATACTACGAACAATCTCAGAGTTAGAGGCAGTTATCAAAAACAATCCATACAAATCACGGGAATTGGCAGATGGTGCGAAGCTGTATGTCTACTTCCTTGCATCGTCTCCCGATCCGGTTCAGGTTGTTTTGTTATCAGCATATCTAAGTAGTGGTGAAGCTTTTACTGTAATTGGGCGTGAGTTATATTTTCTCTCTACTGCCTTTGGTAACACCAAACTGACACTAAGCGAAATTGAAAGGAAACTTGGAGTTAAAGCTACTGCCAGAAATTGGGCTACGGTCAATACGGTGATTAATATGTAGTGCAGTATTACTCTGGCGGGTGTGCAATTGCATGCTATTGCAAGCACCACACTATGGTATTGGTTTTAGTCAAATTTTAGTGGTCAATATTGAATCATTTTTTATGAAACTGCTATTATTTTTTGAGTACACAAGATGTATGTATATACATTAAATATCTTTAAAGAATATGAAAAATTTACCTTACATTCGGAAAATTTTTTTTTACTAATGAAAAGTAATTTTGCCGGTTTTCTACTAGTTGCATCTCTCGTACTTAGTTCTATACTCAATGCGCAGACAACTACCATAAGTGAGTCAAAAAGAGCAGATGTAAATTTCAAGGACCTTGTTGAATATTCCCGATTACATCCTGAGCCTTTTAAAATCAAGTTACCAATAGAGGAGGAAGAAGAGGAATCGAGGCCGGCACACCGTAGGGCGAATCCATCTGAGGTAAAATTATACAAGCCACCAGTTGTTTCGATAAACCCTGATGATGTACATGTACCTATGCTGCCTTCATCTCCAGCGCCCGATGATACTTTTCAATCTACAATAAGCCCGGGTTCTGCAATTCCCCCGGATACGCACGGAGCTGTGGATTCACAGTATGCTGTAACTACTATCAATACAACTGTTCACATACAAGACAGAATAGGAGGTAATATTTCATCGGTGAGTTTAACAACATTCTGGTCTTCTGTTTTACCATCCGGAACATCACCGTTTGACCCGAGAGTACACTATGACCCAAATTACAGGCGATGGATTTGTGTTACAGATGCGGTAACAGATCCGGCTCACAACAATTCTACATTGCTGGTAGCAGTATCTGCTACAAACGACCCAACCGGTACGTGGCATATGTATGCGTTTCCAATTGACCCAACAGGTGCCGCATGGCTCGATTACCCCAATGTAGGTTACAATTCAAAGTGGATTGTTGTAACCGGCAATATGTTCCCCAACTCTGCCGGCGGTGCTTCTGGTGCGGTTGTGTATATTTACAATTATGCAGATCTGATGGCTGGGTTAACGACCACCGCAACAAAGATCAGCATGTCATCATCTTTTACTATTTGCCCGGCTGTGACTCACGACGCCAACCAACCCAGCGTATTTTGCTTAGAAACATGGAGCGGAACAAACGGCCAGCTGAACCTGTGGAAAATTTCAGGCCCCGTGAGTACACCTACAATGACACATATAGCCTACCCGGCATCACCAACACATTGGAAAAGAAATGGCGGGTCGAGTGACTTTGGCCCTCAGTCTACTATCACCAATAAAATTGATTTGGGTGACGACCGTATACACAGGGTTGTATACCGGAATGGTAAATTATGGACATCACACAACGCATTTCTGCCTGCTACAGGAACGCTTAAACGCTGCTCGGCTATGTGGTGGCAGGTGGATACACTTGGTAATCCATTGCAGATTGGTTTTATCAATGATCCTAACTCCATCAATTTCTATTGTTATCCTTCTATTGAAGTCAATAAGTATGATGATATGCTTATTGGCTGCAGTCAGATGTCGGCCAGTATGCATCCGAGCGCAGCTTATGCATTAAGAATGCATACTGATGCTATTGATTCGATCAGGCCTGCACAGATTTTCAGGCACGGACTGGCCAGCTATTATACTACGTTTGGTGGTACAAAAAACAGGTGGGGAGACTATTCAGCCTGCGTAATTGATCCAAGGAATGATGAAGACTTTTGGACAATTGAAGAAGCTTCCGCAACAGGTACTTCTGCCAACTGGGATACATGGTGGGCAAATGTGCAGATATGTCCTAAGCCCCAGGCACCTACTTTCAGTTTTTCAGGTGCAGCACCATGTCAGGGTGATACCGTTTCTTATGTTATCAATCCAGTTCCCGGAGCCACATCATATACATGGGGTGTAGCAGGTACCGGCTGGTCTGGTTCCAGTACCACTACTTCTATACTGCTTACAGCCGGTTCAGTAACTGGCACTGTGTTTGTTTATGCAACAAATGGCTGCGGACAAGGCGAGTCAAGGACCGTTTATATTACCCCAACACCACTTCCTTCCGCCCCATCTATCTCTACTATATCAGCGGCATGTATCGGCTCTCCAACTGCTACTTTTTCAGCGGCATCATCCGGTGCATCTGGATACAACTGGACAGTTACCGGCACCGGCTGGTCGGGTACCAGTGGCAGCGCTACATTTACACCTACCGTAGGAACAGGTCCAGGTACCATTATTTGTAAAGCATGGAATGCCTGTGGTTACGGTCCTGCTGATACGCTTGTAGTAACACCTGCTGCAATGCCTATTACCAACTTTGTTGTTTCTACACACAGTACTGTAACCTATGCGAATGTGGTTTTCACTTCAACCGGAACTACACCAGCTGGGGCAACGATTACCTGGAATTTTGGAGGCGGTACGGGAACTCCGGGCACCGGTACGGTTCCGCAAAGTGTTTTCTGGAGCACTACTGGTACAAAGACAGTAACGCTGACAGTTGATAATTCAGGTTGTTCTTCGTCGCACAGTGATACCGTGCATGTTGGCAAAAATGCAGGAATCGGAGCTGTAACGGGCAGTAATGGCGACATCGATATTATTCCTAACCCAAATGAAGGATCATTCGATATCTTGTTTGATCAGAACATTTCTAAACCGGTAACTGTGAGAATGACAGACATGCAGGGCAGGGTAATGATTAATAAGGAATTTAACGGTACTACCGACAAAAAATTACCTATAGCAGCTGAAAACCTTCCAGCTGGCATTTATGCTGTAAGCGTTTATATTGATGGTGAAGTTGTAACAAAGAAAGTTACAATCAACAGGTAAGTAAAACAGAGCTTTTAAAAAACACCCCTGGAATCCCGGGGGTGTTTTTTTTAGGCTATTTCTTAGATAGACTTAGATTTCTGCGAAACAACCTTTTGTATAGTAGAGCGGCTATTAAACCGGCCAGCATCAGTGGCCACAACCTGATCAGAAGAATAAAGAAAGACATAAGCATTTCCCAGCCTGAATTTATAGCTGATCTGCATTGTATCAGTAACGGTGTTTTGGCCATGTGGGCTGAATTCACAATGTTATGTATATACACCTGTTCAGGCTGAGAAAACGCAACTGTTAGTGTAGCATATGAAACGTTTTCAGACAAATTCATGTTTTCAATTTTCCGGTCAATTCTTTGTTCCTGTTTACTGTCGTCATAGTATTGAACAGACAATTGTTCGCGGCCTTTCTTTGCAGGCTGCATTATTTTACCCGTTAAGCCGTTGTTTGTGCCAACCTGATTCTTCAGTACATTGGACAGGTATTGGTAAGTAACATCACTTTGTTTTAGGGTGCGCGAGTCTATAAATGAACTAAGGGCAGATATAGCTTTTACTACACTATCCAGATAAACCACAGGCACCCTGAGTGTCATTTTTGAAGTGGTGGTATAGGTGGTTGTTTCACGAAGTGAATCAGCTGTGTAACAAGAAGTTTGCTTTTCAAATTCAGCATTGTCAATATGGCTGTCCTGTACAATACCGCCAACCGATTTTACAAGATTTTCCAAAGAAGTAGTTGCAACAAAAACATCATTTACCTGGCAGGTGAATTCGGCGGTACGAATTACTTTTCGCTCGGGGGAATTAATTGGCGCATTCGCCGCAATTGATGCAGCAGTGTCTGATTTGCTAGATTCGGTTGCCGGTGTATTTGATGCGTTTTCGTAACCGCTAGAACCTGAGCGGCCACATGAAGCAAGTACCAGAATTGACAATAGCCAAATTTTTTTCATTGTTTGCATAGCTGTTTGATTTTTGTTTATGATGTTTATGCTTTGTCGGAAAAAAGGTAATAGCCAAAGAATGTTAAACAAAATGTAAAGTGGCACTATTGTAACAAATAAGGCCAGGCACAGTAATTTCTGGCATGTTACTTGATTTACAACCTGCTGTAATTGTGCGCTTATTTTATTATTCTTGCACTAAATTCAAATGTTTATGAAACACACTACTTTTTTATCGTTGTTTATTTTTATGTTGCCTGTTTTTGTATTCGGCCAGTATGGACAAGGCGATAACCACCAGAGAGGTGGAGGTTGGGACAACCAGGCTAGTTCACTTTCAGTATTTTCTGATAACGGAGAACAGTTTTTTGTAGTGCTGAACGGCGTACGCCAAAACAATGTGCCAACCTCTCAAATACGGATTGAAGGTTTGCCTAAATATGGTAATGATGTTGAAATATTGTTCGCAGACAACAGGACCCAGGCTATCAGGAAAAATATAAATATTGCAGATCCTGTAGATGGCAAAGCAGTTGACATGGTTTTAAAAATCACCAGGAACCGCGAAGGTTTCCCAAGGCTGAAGTTTCATAAATGTACTGAAATAGACAGAGGTTATCGGCCGCAAAGAGGTGAATATGTGATGAGGTATGGCAAGCCGGAGCAGATTTACAATGTCAATGATCCTTATTATAATGACCCCGAAAATGGCCAGGCTGTGATACAAACCACTACTACTTCACAGTACAATAATAATGATTACCGGCAGCCCGCCCCCGTCGCAGTTCCAGTGGCAATGAGTGATGAAATGTTCGCTGAAACAAAGAAAGCAATAATTGACGCTTCGTTCGACGATACTAAACTCTCAACCGCAAAAACTATAATCGGATCTAACTTTGTAACAACAAGCCAGGTAATGGAACTTAGTAAACAGTTTTCGTTTGATGACTCTAAACTGAAGTTTGTGAAATTCGCTTATAGCCGTACCGTGGACGTAAATAACTACTTCAAGCTGGGCAGTATATTCTCATTTGATTCAGACAAAAAAGCACTGAATGATTTTATTTCAGGCAAGCACTAGCACTTAACAAATAAGTATCAATTTAATGCCGGCCCATTTGTGCCGGCATTTCTTATTTTTGTTACTGGTACCATCCAGCCATTAACCAAATATGAGCCCACTGATGCAGGAAATACTGAATGAGCCAGCTGCTTCACTGCTTGTAATCTGTAACTTGATTCTGATAGAAAGCCTGCTTTCTGTTGACAATGCCGCAGTTCTTGCTACCATGGTGCTGAAACTGCCTGAGCATCAGCGTGGTAAGGCTTTAAAATACGGAATCATAGGCGCTTACATCTTCAGAGGCATTTGTCTTGCTCTGGCATCCTATCTGGTGAAAATATGGTGGTTAAAGGGTTTGGGCGGGCTCTATTTGCTGTATCTTGCAGCCAACTGGTGGATTGGTAAATTGCGGAGCAATGCTGAAAAACCAGTAGAAGCGAAAAACGATTCCCATGTTTTCAAAAAACTCTTTGGCAGGATGGGGATGTTCTGGACTACTGTTGTATCGATTGAAATAATGGACCTGGCATTTTCGCTGGACAACGTATTTGCGGCGGTTGCTTTCTCAGAAAATATACTGATCATACTGGCAGGAGTGTTTATTGGCATTCTTGCCATGCGCTTTGTGGCTCAGTTTTTTGTGAAGCTTATGGAAAAATACCCATTTCTGGAAGCATGTGCCTTTACAATCATTGGGCTGCTAGGTGTTAAATTATCACTTTCATTTTATGAGCATTACTACTCTGAAAGTTCACTCAGCAAAATAATTGAAAGCGAAACAACAGATTGGGTAACTTCTGCTGTAACAATTGGCATTTTTGCTGTTCCCATCTTAACTAGTACGTTATTTAACGTTCCGCAAAAGAGGGGCCGTTGATTATTTTTTCAAAATTGCTACGGTAAGCCTGCTTACACAAATGAGTTTATCGTGTTCATCACGTATTTTAATGTCCCATACATGTGTATTAGCACCGAGGTGCAGCGGCTCAGCCGTGCCTGTAACTATGCCATTTTTTTTGCCACGGATATGATTACAATTGATCTCCATGCCTACGCATACTTGCCGCTCAGTGTCAATTACCAGCCATGAAGCAACACTTCCTAGCGTTTCGGCCAGGGCAGCTGACGCACCACCATGCAATAACCCATATGGCTGATGCGTTTTTTCCAACACAGGCATCGTTGCTTTTATGGAGTTGGATCCAATTTCTGAAAACTGAATTCCCAGCCATTCAGCCATAGTGTTTTTAGAAAGGTTGTTAATTGCTGGAATGTCTGTTATTTTGCTTTTCCATATTGCATTCATACATGAAAGCTTATACGTATTTATTAAAAATATAGGTAGTGTGCGATTATCAAATTATTAACCAATAATTTAAATTTGCATCAGGTTCTAATGTTAATGACAATTTTGTGACAATTAAATATGCAGACAATATTAATTGCGGGTGCAGGTAAATCTTCAATTTATCTGATAGATTACATACTCAGCTACGCTCCAAAAAACAAATGGAGGGTAATTGTTGCCGACAGTGACGCAGAACTAATTAAGGCAAAAGTAGGCAAAAGTTTGTACGCAGAAGCCGCGGCAATTGATATTACTGACCGAGCAAAAAGAGAACCACTGGTTAAGCAGGCAGACATTGTAATATCATTGATGCCACCAAATTTGCATATACACCTTGCAAAAGACTGCCTTAAACACAAGAAAAACCTGATTACATCGTCTTACATCTCTGAAGAAATGAAGGCGATGGACAAAGAAGTAAAAGAGGCTGGCCTGATGTTTATGTGCGAAATGGGGCTTGACCCAGGTATTGACCATATGACCGCCAACAAAATAATTCACGGCATACACAGGGTAGCCGGAATTATTACCAGCTTTAAATCATACTGCGGCGGATTAATTGCCCCTGAAAGCGATAATAATCCGTGGCATTATAAGTTCAGTTGGAACCCCAGAAATGTAGTTACAGCTGGTGCGGCTGGTGCAAGGTATCTGCTGAAAGGCAAGGAGGAGGATGTGCCATATGAAAAAATGTTTGAGGCAATCAGGAAAGTAACTGTACCCGGTTTGGGCGCACTGGCATATTACCCTAACCGTGACTCGCTCGGTTATCTTGATGCATACGAGGTTCCCGACGTTAAAACTTTTATGCGTGCAACGCTCAGGCATCCATCCTTCAACAAAGGATGGCAGGCCCTGGTAGCACTTGGGCTGACGGATACTTCTGATTCAATTGATTCTCATGGCAATACTTACTTGTCGTGGGTAAAAAGCAAGGCAGGATGGGCCAAAGGGGCTATAGAAGGCTTCATTGCCAAAAAACTGAACGCAGACGACAAGGTAATTCAGATGCTTGCTTGGCTTGGCATATTTGACCAGAAACCATTGCCTGCAGGTACTCATTCATCTGCAGATATACTTCTGGGCTTGTTGATACCCCGCTGGGAAATGGCTCATGAAGATAAGGATATGGTGGTTATGCTCCATGAAATTGAATATGAGCACAGGGGAAATAAGATCAAGTTGTCCAGCTCAATGGTAGTGAAGGGCGAAAACCGGGATCATTCGGCTATGGCTAAAACGGTGGGTTTGCCCATAGCTATACTGGCGCGCATGGTATTGGGCAATAAGTTAAGCTTGCCAAAGGGTGTGGTGATACCAAATATGCCTTCGGTATACAGGCCGGTGCTTACAGAATTGGCACATTATGGTATTGAGTTTGATGATGTGGTAGAGTAGGGTGCTGGCGGCTATTGGTGTCACCTGATAAAACGCTTCATTTCCCGTTCCACATCTCTCGATTTGATACTCTCGCGTTTGTCGTGTACTTTCTTGCCTTTACCCAGCCCTATTTCAAGTTTAGCAATTCCTTTGTCATTTAAGTACATGCTCAGCGGTACTATGGTATAGCCCTTCTCTCTTATTTTGGCATACCACTTCGATAGTTCCCTTTTCTTCAACAGCAACTTTCTTTCACGTGTTGGCAGGTGTCCGGCATAGCCTGCATTTACATACTCAGCTATATGTAGGCTTTTGATCCAGAGCTCACCGGCATCGTTAAAAAAGCAATAGCTGTCGTTAAAGCTTACCTTGCCGTTTCTTACCGATTTGATCTCAGAGCCAGTAAGCACAATGCCAGCTTCCAGCCTGTCTTCAATGGCATACTCAAACGTGGCAGGGCGGTTTTTTATGTATACTTTTTCAGGCAAAATGCTGTTGGGAATTATGGTTAGGTGATCCGGGTGCCAATCTGAAAAATCAAATTGCACCACCTGGCTTATGCATTAACTTTCCAGTTGCCCGGGTGATCTCATGAACCACTCGAGAACCACAGTAAGTTTTTGCTTCAGCATTTTTCTGTCAGCTATATAGTCCAGAAAGCCATGCTCCAACAGGAACTCAGAACGTTGAAATCCGGAAGGAAGGTCTTTTTTAATGGTCTCTTTAATAACTCGCGGGCCGGCAAAACAAATCAGTGCATTGGGCTCAGCAATATTAATGTCGCCCAGCATGGCGTAAGATGCAGTAACTCCTCCGGTTGTTGGGTCGGTCATTAATGATATATAAGGTAACTTGGCTTTAGACAACTGTGTAAGCTTTGCCGCAGTTTTTGCCATTTGCATCAGTGAGAAGGCGCTTTCCATCATCCTTGCGCCACCTGATTTGGAAATCACCATGAACGGTATCTTCCGCTCAATACAGTAATCAATTGCCCTGCTGATCTTTTCGCCCACAACAGAACCCATAGAGCCGCCGATGAAGTTGAAATTCATACAGGCAACAACAAAATCCTTGCCGTTCATTAACCCATGGCCTACAGAAATAGCATCTGATAACCCCGTGCCTTTCTGTGCTTCTTGTAGCCTGTCGCCATAAGGCTTCATATCCACAAAATTCAGAAAGTCCTTGGGTACGATATTTTCAAAAAGCAGGTTGTATTCGTTGTTGTCAAAAAGTATCTCGAAATACTCTTTAGCATTAATACGGTTATGATAATTGCATTTGTGACAAATGAACAGATTTGCATGTAGTTCTTTGACCGTAACTGTAGTTTTGCAATTGGGGCATTTGTGCCAAATGCCATCAGGTGTTTCCTTCTTCTCCTCAGTAGTGGTTAGAATCCCCTTCTTATTCCTCCGAAACCATGTAGACGACATAAATTCAATTATTTAAAAGGTCTGCAAATATACGCTTATGGCTGATAACAAGGGAACTAAAGCAAAAAGAAATTAAGCAATCTATATGGCATTAATAAAAATAGAATGATGGTTTTTCAATAAAAATTACAATTTCGGAATACAGGAAACCAGGTTACTTGTTTTCATTGTATTCTGATTGCAGCTGAGCAGATGTTTTTGTACTGCCATCGTGGCTCCAGCCCGGTGGTTTGAACAAATAGTTCCACTTGTTCTTTAGCGATGTTTCCTTAATCAGGTCCTTGCCAATATTTTTCCATTCATGAGTTACAATATTGACCGGGTGATATGGATTGCCGATTGGTGCCCTGATTCCATAATGCGGCTTTTCTTCAGGCGATTCTGCGGTAAACGTGTTAAACAGGCGATCCCAGATAATGAACACCATTCCCATGTTACGGTCCAGGTAGGGGATATTGCAGGCATGGTGTACCCTGTGGTGCGAGGGTGTTACAAATATGTATTCAATCCAATGCGGCAATTTTAGCACGGCCTGAGTATGCACCAGTGTGCCATATATCTGAGTAACCGAAAACATAAATACCACATCCAGCGGCCTGAAGCCCAAAAGCACCAGCGGAATAAAGTACAGGTAATTATAAACAGGCATAAATACCGAAGACCGGAAACCTGTTGTGAGGTTGTACTCTGCCGACGAATGATGTGTAACATGCACCGCCCAAAACAGCCTGCAGTGATGATCTACATAATGTTCCAGCCAAAATAGAAGATCCTCGCCAAGCAGCAGCACCGCCCAATAAGCAAATACATTCCATTGGATACTCACATGATACTGGTAGAAAAAATTGAGCAGGTTTAGGCCGATTAGGAAACGCAACAAAATATCCAGCCCTGTATTCAGTGCATTCAGATAAATATTGACCAGTGTTTCTTTTAGCGAATAGTATTTCAATCCGCCAAAATTGCTGATCAGTATCTCCAGCGGGATGATAACAGCATATATGGGAATGGAAAACAGCAACAAAATCTGATTATGCAGCCGATCCATACCAGAAGATTATTAGAAAGTGCATACACTGAAACAGTAATTTCATTACCTGTTATTTCAATAATAAGGCTGTATTACAATTGCCTGCTGCATTTTCAGATGAGGGTATAAATGCGATTAACTCAGGTTAAATCGTCATTATTTCCTTTTCCTTATCCTTGCAATGCTGATCAACGAGCAAGATATTTTTGTCAGTAATACCCTGAATGCGTGTTTCGCCATCCTTGGCAATATCCTCGCTCAGCCCATCCTTCTGGAGTTTTTTAATCTGCTCTATATTATCTCTTCTGATACTGCGGATAGCTACTTTTGCTGTTTCGCCCTCGGCATAAACGCGTTTCACCAGTTCCTTGCGGCGCTCTTCTGTGAGCGGCGGCAGAAACAGCCTGATATAAGTACCATCGTTTTGCGGAGTAAGCCCGATATTAGCAGCCATGATGGCTTTTTCAATCGGGCCAAGCATATTTTTTTCCCATGGCTGTATGCTCAGGGTACGTGCATCTGCCACAAGCACATTGGCTACCTGCTGCAGAGCAGTAGGGTTGCCGTAATATTCTACAAAAATGCCGTCAACAATCTGAGGTGTGGCCTTGCCGGCTCTCACTTTACTGATTTCAACTTCCAGATGGCTGATAGCCTTTCTCATCTGTTCGCCTGACTTCTCAATTATGTCTTCCAATAAGTCGCTCATACAATTTCAGTGTATTTGGAGTTTTTATTACTTAATTTTCTTGTAGTCTTATCTGGCAGTCAAATACTTCCACCGCCTGATCAGATATCTCTTCCGGGGTCAAAAGCTTCCAGTTCTTTAGCAACAGCCGACAGGAACCCTGCCCCAACAGAACCATCCACAATACGGTGATCGTAACTGAGGGAGAGGTACATCATGTGGCGCACTGCAATTACATCGCCATCGGCAGTTTCAAGAACCATCGGGCGTTTTTTGATTACTCCAAGTGCCATAATAGCTACCTGTGGCTGATTAATGATTGGCGTACCCATCAGGCTGCCAAAGGTCCCCACATTGGTTACCGTGAAAGTTCCGCCCTGTGTGTCATCCGCCTTCAGTTTACTGCCTCTTGCTGCGTTTGCCAGTGCATTCACATCTTTGGTAAGGCCTATCAGATTCTTGGTATCGGCGTTCTTAATGACAGGCACTATAAGGTTGCCTGAGGGAAGGGCCGTAGCCATACCCATATTTACGTACTTCTTAATAATCACTTTATCACCCTCAATGCTGCAGTTGATAAGCGGATACTTGCGGATACAATTGACAATTGCCTCGAAGAATATAGGTGTATAAGTGAGCTTCTCTCCATACTTCTTTTCAAACACGCCTTTCACCCTGTCGCGCCACTTAACTATGTTGGTTACATCTGCTTCAGTAAAGCTGGTAACGTGCGGCGAAGTAGATTTACTGCGTACCATATGGTCTGCAATAAGCTTACGCATACGGTCCATTTCCATGATCTCAACATTGCCGGCAGGCGTAGCAATTACAGCGGCCTGAGATGGCGCAGCAGCATGTGCCTGTGCAGCTGCCACACTTCCTCTGTTGGCTACGTAATCCAGTATATCTTTTTTGGTTACGCGGCCCTCATTGCCAGTGCCGGGTATATTTTCCAGTTCCGCCATGCTTATGCCCTCTTTTCCTGCAATATTCAATACCAGCGGGGAGTAGAACCTGTTGCCTTGATTCTGAACCGGAGCCGCCGCAGGCTGTGCTACAGGTGCAGCCACCACCGGAGCCGGGGCTGGAGGTGGTGTTTGTACCGGAGCGGGTGCCGCAGCTGCCGGAGCAGGGGTTGCTGCCAGTGATGGCGCACCACCTGAGTCTATACGCGCAATTACTGAACCAACTGGAACAACATCGTTTTCTTTATACAGCAGCTCAGTGATTGTGCCGGCAGCAGTTGAGGGAACCTCACTGTCTACCTTGTCGGTAGCAATATCCAGCAGGGTCTCGTTCATCTTCACATGGTCGCCGGGCTTCTTGTGCCATTTGAGCACAGTAGCTTCCATAATACTTTCTCCCATTTTCGGCATTACGAGATCAACAATCGCCATATATGTTTTATTATCGTTTAAATTAAAGAGTTGCAAAAATAATCAAATCATTTTTGATTTTTGAAGTAAGATAGGCAGTCTGACAATTAATTTCGGCAAGCTGGGATAGCATATCCTGTGTAACTGGACGCTAACACGGTTTTTAAAATTCGTTATAGTACAATTTATTTTTGAACGCCTGTTTGAGAGTTTTATCCGCTAAATAAAAAACGGCATGAAAACGAACCCTCAGATGTTTGGTTTTAGATTACCATTCTCGGCTAGAATGAATCCAGATAATACTGACAATTAAACTAAAGAGAATGATATTAAATATAAATATATGCTTTTGTAGCCCAACTAATCAATCCCTTTCTCACGTCTTATTACATAACCTAAAAACAATTTATGAACAAAAACAGCCTGCACCTGATTGCTTTTTCTATTCTTGCTTTCGCCCTTGTAATGGCGTGTAAAAAGAATGACGACAATTCAAGCACAATTACCGA
>OMJB01000051.1 GCA_900299255.1 Sphingobacteriales bacterium | reverse complement strand
TTACAAACTGCCTGATTGCCTATTGGCAGAACATCAGGAACTGGATTTACGGTTACTACTGTTGTAACAGTTGCACCGCATAAAGTCATGTATGTAATAACTGCATTTCCAGCATTTACGCCGGTTACTACTCCGGTTACGCCATCTACAGCAGCAGTTGACGGGTCACTGCTCGTCCATGTGCCTCCAGTGACAGCATCTGATAAAATTATTGTTGACCCTTCACAAACCGGGGCGTTCCCAGTTATAGCTGCAGCAGGCGGACAGAACTGCAAAATGGTTCCGTCTGCAGGCAGAGAACATGATGTATTAAAGGACGAATTAGTGCTGGTAGAAGTTGCTAAAGGCAGTGTCTGAAAATCTGTCGTGCTATTACAAATACCAATTGTTGCAGTAGTTGGCACCAAACCTGAGCTCGTTGAATACCTAAACTCTACTCTGTTTGTTCCTTCGTATAATTTAACCTGAAAATTAAGGCTTGCATCGGTCGGCGTGCAGCATCTGCTCCAGTCAACGTATTCAAATGTAAAAACTTGGCTGCCGGCTGTTCCGGATGTTTGGTAATAAGCAACTTTATTTACACCATACAGGTTTCTCCAAAATGGCATCAATAAACCTGTACCTCCCGAAATAAAAGGCAAACTACTTTCCTGATTGACATAGTCAGGGTTACCGGAAATAGTGGCACCAGCCAATGACAGGTACCCATTTGCATTGGCTGCCAGTGTTGTGTAGTTAGTACCGCAAAAATTAAAAGTAAATCCAATTGGTACTCCTGTTGTTACACCATCATCACTGATCAAGCCTCCGGAGGAAATAGAAATAGTTCCCAAGCCTCCAACAATTGAACTGTACGTGCCAGAAGACCTGGAAAAAGAATACGACGCTGCAGTTTGCGCATATCCTCCAACACTAAGTACACAAAATAGCAGTACTAAATAAATTTTTTTCATACTTACAAATTTTAACTATTGATTATTATCTTTTCCGTCTGCACTTAACAATTTGCAAAAGTATAAATTTTTAACCATAAAAGGACATGAAAACGTTAAAAACAGGCTAATTTATATATCGGGAGCGCGGTTAGTATTGTAAGATTACAGGAACACACTCAATTACTGTA
Organism: Sphingobacteriales bacterium; assembly: GCA_900299255.1. Classification (GTDB taxonomy): domain Bacteria; phylum Bacteroidota; class Bacteroidia; order Chitinophagales; family Chitinophagaceae; genus Nemorincola. Next base: position 10,863 of record OMJB01000051.1, on the reverse strand, counting down.
ATTCACTGTTTTTTTTGCCCACGGCTACAATCTCTTTGCCTCTAAGCACTGGTACTACCGGATGCAAATCTGGAGTGGCGCAATAGGCTAAATCTTCCTGTAATCCGTATGCCGACAGCCTAAGATAATGTGCGCTGTCTTTAAGAAACCCAATATAGTCACCCTCGCTTTGTTTGTACAAGTGCCTGGCCGCCCGTGCACTGTCGCAGTTAATATCAAATAAATGCCCGATTCGGTGCACTACCGCTCCCGCAAAAAGTGTGTCTTCGAGATTAAACCTATCCTTCCAGGATGCACAGGCCAATAAAACGTTTTTACCTGCTGCACTTAAATATTCGCAAACGGCGGACAAATTCAGGAAAGATCCAATAGCTATTTCGGAGGCTCCTCTGATCATATGCAGCAATCTGGTACCGTTGGTAGTGGTAAGAACCAATGTCTTACCGGCGATAAATTCCGGAGCATACTCCAGAGGGGAATTACCATATTGTAGCCCTTCAGCTATCTTGCCGTCACGCTCACCGGCTGTTATACTGTTAGGCAACTGCCCGCCCAGTGCAATACACTCGGCAACAGATGCTACCGGAACTACACACTTTGCCCCATTATGCAGCACAGCAGTAATAGTTGATGTAGCCCTGAACACATCAATAATGACCACAACCGAATCATTTGTGTTATATAGGTGAACTAATGCAGGTGACAGGCACACTTCCAGGACTGGTTTCTTTGTTTGCGACATGTACTTTTTAGAATTTGTTTTCAGAATTCAGTTTAAAAAAAAGCCCCGAAAATTCGGGGCTGTGTATCTGAAGGAATACAATAAATTTCAACCGGTTACCCGTAAAATTTAGTATACCCACATATCATGTTCTTTGTTGAAAATTTCGTTGGCGGCATTCTGGCTTTCATACAACGATTCCATTGCAGACATGTTGTCTTTGTAGAATGAACCACCTGAGCCTGCCTGCGCTCCAAAAGGATTGCTGACTTTTGTGATTTTACTTGAAAACTGGCGGCTCTCGAAGAACTCATCCCATGTATACCTCGCTACATCGTTGAGCGGATTAAATACCTCATAATTAGCCAATAGGCCACGAATATCGGGATAGTACAGCCAGAACAAAGGCTTTGAACCACGGTAGTCACCGGCATCGCCAATAACGTCCATAACAGGTGCAATACCAACGATTCTTACAACCATCTGGCCCTGATTACGATCAAAAATCCAGTCTTCCTTCAACCTGTACTTAGTAATACGATCAGGTTCGAAGTCCTTTTTAATGATTTTTATAACTTCCTGCCCTGTAATTGGATCAACAAGTGTATTTGTATCTGGCTTGGGTGTAAGCTGTTCCATCAGCTGCTCCTTGCTCAATGCCTGTGTAAAGCGGTCATCAAAGTTTGAATATGCCTTGATCTTTCCTCTCTTAATGGCATCAATCAGGATTTCTATAAACATACCACCACCGCTGTTCTCATCTCCTGTATAACGGAAACCAACGTTAGCCTTTTCACGGGTATCTATTTCACGCCATACACGCTTTTTCCAAAGTATGTCGTCCTCCCTGATGTACTGCCATGGAATAGGCGCACTGTAATGCGGATTGCGGTCATAAGCACCATCCGGTGTTTTAGAAGGCATCCACTGATCGTTAACGCCTGATCCGGAACCTCCCGAAATAGAAGGGTCTACTGATGAACCCGGCTGGGCGAAAGAAGTATTTCCGGCGAGTAAAATTACCGCAACGGCTGTTAATTTATATCTGCTCAGGATGTTCATATCCTTTTGATTTTAAACTACGTTAATTAATTCAATGTAAACAACAATGGGCTCAGATTCCTCACAGTCTTATCAGGGCCAATGGCTTTGATATTTTCAATAAATATCCTGTCACCTGACCTTGCTGTACTCATTGCTTTTTCAATGTCCTTGCTCATGCTAAACCTGCAGCCTGCGCGGTTTTCAACATTGTATGGGCCCACATAATCCTTACCTTTCGGAAGCATACTGAAGCTGAATCCAATAACCTGGAATTTGGCATCGAAGTCAAAACCTTCCAGCACAGCGGCAGGAGCTATCTGCGCACGGAAAAGAGCCGCACTCATACCACCACCAACAGAACCATTAAGTTTTGCAACCGGATTCGGAATACGTTTTACACGCACCGGGAAGACACCAACTTTCTTTTTGCCATTGCCATCCTTAGGCTTAGCCATAATTGCTACCTCCACATTACCGGGCTTATCAGACCAAATGTTGAAGTGGCCCTTTCTGCCAAATGAATCAGGTCGAACCTCTGCGCTTGGTATTTCCAGCGAAACGTCTTCAACTGAGTACCCAGCCGCTGCCACAGTTACTGGGTTAGCTACACCAATATAAAACACGTTCATTTTATCGAGCTGCATTGATGCACCAGTTGTACCAACCATGTACTCAAATTTCCAGTCCCTGATAACCGGGCCTGTTTCTGTCTGCAGTTCAATTTTACCTCTTACAGTCTGCAGGCCGGTACCTTTAGCAATGGTTTCCCACGGAATAACCCCGTTTACAGAAGGTTTTGTTGTTCCGCCACCTGACATACCAGCGATAGTTGGTTTCTGTGCTTTATTAAATGCCGCCAGCATAATAGATGCTTCAATTTTGTCGCCTTCCAAAGCATAACTCTGATTAGGAATCGCAATTGCACCAATCGTATCGAACTTAATATCCTTTAGGTGAGCTTCTTCAAACAATTCCTTTACCACCTGCGCTTCACTGCTTCGAACGTCATTTTCATACTTCGAAAAAAGTGCGAGGGCTGCGATTGCAGGCATATGCTCAAAGTTGCCGATTGACCAGTCCCCTGTTGGGTTATGATCGTTCTTTTTTACCGGGTCAACTCTCAGAGGCATAACAGGCTCCAGCAACTTAGGGTTTTTTACAACGCCCAGAAGGTATGACCTCATATCTTCAATTTTCTTCTTGAGTTCTTCTCCACCCTTTTTTTCTACGAGCAAAAGAGTTGTTGCGTCAATGTTGTCCATTCTGTCAGGAAACTTCGGATCATCTTTGCTATATCCTCCCGCTTCCATAACAATTTTCTTCTTCCAGTTTTCAAGGTAAGCAACCATTTCATCAGCACGTTTCACAACCTCATCCGCCTTCTCCCTGTATGGCCTTACTTTTTCCGCCTGTCCCGGAGCTTTTTCATTTTCTTTAATTGCCTCGTATATTTCTTTGTTTTTAGACTCAATGGATTCATTGGACTTATCAATGCTAGAACTCAACGTCCTGAACGCATTTAGAATCTCATTGGACACATTAAGCGCCAGCAGGGCGGTCAACACCAGGTACATCAGGTTGATCATAATCTGCCGCGGCTCCTTAGGTATAGACATTATTTAGCTTTTACTTTGATTATTATTGTTTCGTTCCTTCTGAAGTTATTAACGGCCCTGCATTGCAGAAAGCATGTTTCCATACACCTGATTCAGAGTGGTAAGGTTCTTAGCCAACAATCCTATTTGTTCTTTAGCACTTGTTGCATCAGTTGCGCTTGATGCCATAGCATCAGAAGCATTAACAAGGCTGCTGTAGAATTTGTTCATTGCCTTCAGATGGTTGTTTGCATCAGACAGCTCAACCTCATAAATCTGATTTAAGGTTCCCAGATTCTTGGATAATACCACAACCTGATCATGGAATTTAGCTGTATCATCAGCAGCTTCATTGAACGCGCTCATTGTTTTTGCAGCACCAATGAACGTATTCTTAATCTGACCCAAAGCATCAGCTGCTTCACGTGCGCTCTTAGAGTAAGCACCGGTTGCAGAAGTAACATCAGACATTTCCTTGATCTGGTCAACAGACTTATTGAAATTCTGGAAATTATCATTAAGGCGTTTCAGATTGGGAACGTTCATTTGAGCATCTTCCAGCATTTTGTCCAGAGACTTGGTTGGAGATTCGCCTGGCTTAGCAATCTGCTCAATTTTAACACCTTTCCTGAAAGCTTCAGCATGCGGGCTTTCAGTAATATTGGGGTAAAAACGCTCCCAGTAATAGTCAGCATGAGGTGGTATCAAACCAAGCATTGCAAAGATGAACGCTTCAGTAATCATACCTGCGGTAAGCATCACACTCGCACCTGGCCAGTGTTGAATCTTAAACAAAGCTCCCAATAACACCACACATGCACCTACACCGATCAGCAGATTCTTGAGGTATTTACCTCTGTCAGTTTCAAAAAACAAAACTATTGGACTCATTTTCGCTATTTTTTCTTAGTTTATTAAAAGATGGTTATAAAAGACAATTATTTTCTTAAAGCACGCCTGTTAGTCAATGCTGGATTCACTTCAGTGTACACACAACGGAATCCGATATAGGCTTTTGAAGTATCCTCATATTCATAGTCGCGGGTACTAACCTGCAGATAGTAAGCTACATCGCGCCAACTACCACCACGCACTACCTTACGCCTCATCCATTTAGCATCACCCGGCTGTACGTTATATGTAACACTTGGGTTGATATCAGCCTGCTGCTGGTAAGACCCACCGTAAAACTCAGATATTGTCCATTCTGAAACGTTTCCGGACATATTTTTAAGGCCGTAGTCGTTTGCAGCGTACCAGTCAACCGGTACTGTGTACAAACCACCATCTGCCGAGTAATTGCCGCGCTGAGGTTTGAAGTTAGCCAGATAACAACCTTTCTTGTTGATTATATAAGGGCCACCCCATGGGTAAGGCGATTCGTTACGGCCACCGCGTGCTGCATATTCCCACTCCTGTTCCGTTGGAAGGCGGAAACGGCTTTCGAAATATTGCTTTTCTTTCTCACGCTCAGAACGCCACATACGTGTACGCCAGTCACAAAATGCATTGGCCTGTTTCCAGGTAACACCAACTACAGGATACTTGTTAAAGCCCTGGAACCAGAAATACTGCTGAGCAATTGGTTCATTAAATGAGTAGTTAAACTGTTTCAGCCACACATTCGTATCAGGGTATGCCGGAATATCAAACTTGTTAACGTACTTCATCTGAGACTCGCTCGGGTGCTGAATTGAACTAGCGTAATCAAACGCCGAGTAATTGTACACAAGTTTTGTTGGGCCGTTGTCAAATACTTTTCTTCCCCATCCTGATTGCTCCGCAGGAACAAACAAAGCAGAAAGCTGATCCTGAAGTTCAGGGTCTTTCCAGTTGATTCGCTTACTCATATCAAGGCGCTGAGTACCATCCGGCATGTCTTTGAAATTACCAAGAATAGTATTAGCTATAGAGTCCCTGACATAATTAGTGAACTGACGGTACTCCTGATTGGAAATCTCAGTTGCATCCATATAAAAACCAACCATTTGCACGGTATGGATTGTCGCGTCATTTCTGCCTCGGATATCTTCGTCGCTAGCTCCCAGCTTAAACGATCCTGATGGTACATAAACCATGCCAATTGGAAAAGGAGCTTTGTAATTCATCCTTGTCTGATCACCTACCAGTTGTCCATTGGAACCAGATTTCCCGCAACTGGCAGCAAGTGCCAGCAATGCTAAAGCTGAGGCCTTTAGGGAAGTTTTTTTCATACTACTGTTATTGTTTTTGCAATTTGGCAACTAAAAATTTTAACGTTCTTCACGCACTCAACACAAAACCGATGCACAATATTCAAAGTTTTTTCGAAAAATGCAACTTTCGCCGAAAAAATGTTCCATATTTTTATTTGAAAATAAAAATAAATATATCTTATATTATAAACTCATGTTTGTTTTCTGATAAGGCTTAAAGCTTCAATAACGGTGTTTACAGGCGACAGGCATGCCTGTTCTGAACAGACAAATATAGACAATTTACCAGCAAAAAATTTATTTTCGAGAATTGGCAATTCAAATTTATTATTTTTTGACATGATTGAATACGCCGCCGGATGAAACGCCTCATTCAAATTCATACTTTGTGCTTTTGAATCCTCACCGGACAAAACTACCATTTTCATGCCTGCAACCCTGCGCTGCAACAATGCTGCCCAATAACCAAATGAATAGGCATACCGCATTGTTTTGCAGCTCATTTGCCCTACCATCTCTGCGGACCTGGAAACCCAGCTGCTTTTTTCCATGCACATGCCACATATCCACAAATTGTGAGCCATCACTGCATTTGCAGACGGGACTGCTCCATCGTAAACATCTACTTTCCGCACTGGAATTTCTTGCTGCTGCCGTGACGTGTAATAAAACATGCATCCATCATAATCAAAATCTGAAATTACATGCTCAAGCATTGCGCTGGCCTTTGTAATCCATTGGTTGTCACCAGATGCTGATGCAAATGAGGCCATGGCATAAATCAGGTACGCATAATCGTCCAGCTTGGCTGCTATTCTGGCTTTTCCATTCTTCCACACATGGTGCAACTTCCCGTTAACGCTAAAGTTGCTAACCATCCATTGTAAATGCTTTTCGGCCGCTGTGGCGTATTTCTCTTCACCAAATGCCACCGATGCCTTGCTCAGCGCCATGTTCATCAGCGCGTTCCATGACAACAGGCTTTTGTCGTCTGTGCCTGGCCTTACTCGCCGGGATTGTTTTACCAAAAGTTTCTTTTTTGCCTCATCAACTGCGGTTTCTACCTGCTGAAGAGATATACCTGTCTCGACAGCAATAGCTTCAGCCGGTTTTGCAATGTGCAGGATGTTTGTGCCTTCCCAGTTACCTTCTCTTTTTATCCCAAAATATGCTTCGGTTATTTCGTTATTTTCACCGAGTGCCTCTATCCATTCATCCCAGGCCCAGGTATAAAATTTACCTTCTTCACCTTCGCTATCAGCATCCAAAGCACAGTAGTACCCTCCGCTTGTGCTCTTTAATTCCCTGTCTACAAACGCGATAGTGTCTTCCGCAATGGCTTTGTATTTGTCGTTTCGTGTGATCGTATATGCATCACAAAGCGTGGATACCAAAAGGGCATTATCATACAGCATCTTCTCAAAATGAGGAGCCAACCATTGCCTGTCGGTTGAATACCTGGAAAAGCCCCCATTCAGCTGATCATAAATGCCCCCGGCTATCATTGCGTCCAGGCTTATTAAAGCATGGGTAAGCGCCTCTTCATCACCACTGAAATGATGGTGTTCAAGCAGGTAGGTTATAGCCATGGTACCTGGAAATTTTGGTGCATTTCCGAAACCACCTTTTTCTTTATCCGCCATTTTGAGCAGGTTGCCTGCAATCAGTTTACAGAAAGCTTCATCCGGTGTATTCATATTTTCGCCAGCCGACTGAACTGAAGCCTGCCTGAGGTGGTTGACCATCTGATCGGCTTGCAGCAGCACTTCATCATGCTGTTTCTCCCATATTTCGTTCATCCGCTGCATCAGCTGCATCCATGAAGGACGGTTATATGCCGGCCTTGGCGGATAGTAAGTGCCTCCATAAAATGGTGCGCGATCCGGAGTAACAAATACATTCAGGGGCCAGCCACCACTGCCTCCTATGGCCTGTACTGCATCCATATACATATGGTCTACATCAGGATGCTCTTCCCGGTCTACTTTTATGCACACGAAATGGTCATTCATATAAGCAGCAGTTTCTTCATCTTCAAAACTCTCATGCTCCATTACATGACACCAGTGGCAGGCTGAGTAACCAATGCTTACCAGTACCGGTTTATTTTCCTGCTTCGCTCTGTTAAATGGTTCATCACCCCATGGATACCAGTCTACCGGATTATTTGCATGCTGCAGCAGATATGGGCTTTGTTCGTTTACTAATCGGTTTGGCATACTGTAAAGGTATGTGGTGACTTGTTTCTTTACCCTATTTTGAAATTCAATACCGCCCATATTACACTGTTTTTCTCACGACCTCGATACAATCAAAACGACAGCCACAAAATATTATTGCGCGGTTTATTAACTTTCAATTAAATTTTTTTGCTTTTACGGATCTGCTGACAAAAAAACAGCGTCAGTGTCGTTTGTTTTTCTGGCAAACAAATGAGGCATGTGCGCACATTCAGAGCGACAATTTAAAATACAGTGTTTTAAGAAAGGGAAAATCTATCCTCAGGAACAGCAATTATCAGTTCTTTTTGTTCTTGGCAAGGAACAGTTCAAGCGCTGAAACCATAGAAGGTGTATTGGGAGCCGGCGCTTTGATATCAAGCGTCAGTCCGCTTTCCTCTACAGCTTTAGATGTAGTTGGCCCGAAAGCCCCTATCATAGTACCATTTTGCTTAAATGCGGGGAAATGATCGAAGAGTGTCTGAACACTAAACGGACTGAAGAATACAATCATGTCATAGGCTTGCTTCATCACCGTTGCAATATCATTTGACACCATTCTGTACAAAACACCTTCGGCGTATTTTATTGTATGTTTAATCAAATACTGGGCAATGTCGTTCTTGGCGCTATCAGTAACCGGCAGAATATACTTTTCGTTTTTGTGCTTACCAATCACGTCCATGAGCCCCTGGTTACTTCCGTCGGCCGAAAAGAAAACTTTGCGCTTTCTGTATAGAATGAACTTCTGAAGATAAAGTGCCACCGCTTCTGTAATACAGAAGTACTTCATGTCCTGCGAAACTTTTATCTTGAGTTCTTCGCAGATTCTGAAAAAATGGTCCACTGCATACCTGCTTGTAAAAATGATTGCAGTGTACTCAGCTATATCAATCCTCTGTTTTCTGAATTCTTTGCCGCTCAGGCCTTCTACTCTGATAAATGGATGGAAATCAAGTTTGATCTCATACTTTTTTGCAAGATCATAGTAAGGCGATTTCTCTGTTTCAGGGCGTGGTTGGGTAATTAAAATACTGTTGACAACCTTCAGTTCCTTTTTTTCAACCGCCTTCTTTTTTGAACTAACAGCTTTGGCCATAATCAGGTTAATTGGAACGAATATTCGGAAAGGACAACTTGATTTTCAACTGCTAGTAAAAGAGCAAACCTTTTACCAATAATTTCATCAAAACTGCCAACGGTAATATTTCCGAGGCGCAAAGGTACATAAAAAAATGGAATTTGCTATATTGGAAAAAGGAACCAAACACCTTCCACGACCTGATATATCTGTTAAGCAATAATATGCCCGCCGCTGCAAATGAGATATATACGGCCTGTTGTGCCCACTCCCGATCGGCAAATGCGAGTACAATAATGAACGGTATCAGTAACACCCCCAAAATCTTGTTGATTAAAAAAACATTAAACAGATAGTGCTCAGTTATCCCTTCTACTCTGAATGCCCATCCGCTGAACCTTACTGCCGCATACTTGGCCAGATAAATAACTGCGGTACCTGATACCAGCATAATCATGAGCAGCGATGGCGGAATTACACCTGAATTGTGTGGCGTAAAAAACCTAACTATGTAGTATATATATGCGCCCCCGGCAAACGTAAAAAAAACGTTCATCAGCAGATTTGGTAAACCCGAACTCTGTAGCTGATCTTTCAATTGCCGGTTACTGAGTGTTGGGTTCCAGAAAGCCATCCACAGATTCACAAAATAACGTGTATCCGTATACCTGATCAGGCCTAGCATGAGGCAAAGGAAAAGGAGTAAATAAAAATCTGCAGTCTGTGTTACCAGAGAATGCGGCAACTCAATATCACTAATGATGTTGGTTGATGCCATCATTGGGTGTTCCAGTAAAAAATCGCCAGCCATCTTCAAAGTACCGGCCTGCAAAGTGACACTGTCCGTTGCTATCTCAACCGCATACTTAGGAAATGCCTTACCAGCTTCGGCGCACGAATATGTCAGAACAGCAAAGACAGTAAGTAATAAACGGCGAATCAGCATATCCAACCGCAAAATTAGCTTTTAACAACAATGTTCTGTTTATTATAGCAGTTCGGTTTCATTTTTTTATCCACTATATAGATTTAGGCTGTTAATATCAGGCCGGCTGGTAGTCAAAACATATAATAGCCTCTCAAGAACAACAATGCAACTGTGCAACCCTCATGAACAATATGAACGCCACCGGCTAATAAAAACTATAGATTTCTTCACTACTTTTACTTTCTAACCGGAGGAAAAATTCATGCTTACTTATTTATCAAATAAATTTCGCCGGATAACTTCTAACCAGTTTTATCTTGCTGAGTTAGATGGGATGAGGTTTCTTTCGGTTACACTCGTCACACTATTCCATATCCGGGGCTATTTTCTTGATCACTTAAAAAAAAGCAGATTCAGCCTGCTGGATTCCCCTGACGACTATTTCTGGATTAACCGTTTCTTCGAAAATGCAGACAGAAGCGTTCCCTTGTTTTTCGCCATAAGCGGTTTCATTTTGTCTATACCCTTCGCAAATTATTACATCAATCACGGCAAAAAGGCCAATCTGAAACAGTATTATGTGAGAAGGGTTACCAGATTAGAGCCGCCCTACTTCATTGTAATGATCAGCATCTTTTTTGCGCAGATAGCCATTGGGAACTATAATTTTCAAACGCTGCTGCCCAGTCTGGGTGCGTCGCTCATTTATTCACACGACCTCATTTTTCACCAGACACCACTGGTAACAGTAGTAGCCTGGACTCTTGAAATTGAAATTCAGTTCTATTCCATTGCACCTTTTATCTTCCGGATTTTCGCAATGCCGAATGTTTTGAGAAGGTCAATTCTAATTATTTCCATCATTTTGTTCCCGGTTCTGCAGTATTTCTACCCGCCCAATTTTTTGAATATTTACGGCCATGCCCAGCATTTTCTGATTGGCATACTGGTTGCTGATTTTTATATATGTGGGTTTGCTGTTAGCTTTTTTAACCAGAAATGGATATCGTTACTGGCCCCGGTAATTTTTCTTATGATGTTCCTGATGCCCAAATGGGAACAGACCATTCCTCCCTACAT
>OMJB01000050.1 GCA_900299255.1 Sphingobacteriales bacterium | reverse complement strand
TTTGTTGGGAGCAACTCAAGCAATACCTCAGGCGACCTGTATACCATTGACCGCAGATTTAATTTGTCTGATTTTGCACAGGCCAGGAATAAGAGGCTGCTGGATATGGCAGGGGCTCTATTGCTGTTAGTGCTGTTCCCGTTTGTTTTCTTTGCGGTTAAAAATGCTGGGACTATGGTGGTAAATTGTATAAAGGTGTTGGGTGGCAGACTCACATGGGTAGGCTATGCATCCGGTGTTTCGCACAAATACCTGCCGCAGATCAGGCCGGGAGTGATTCAGCCATATAACATTCTCAACGATTACCAACCAACCGATGAAGTGAAGTTGCACATTAACACAACTTACGCCGAGCATTACTCGCCCATTACTGACCTGAACCTGATACTAAAAAACTTCAGGTACCTGGGCGGCGAGTAAACAGAAAAGCTGATGCTAGCTTAGTTTGGCCAGAGCCGCCGCTATCCGCTCCATTGCTTCCATAAGATTGGTCATTGACGTTGCAAATGAAATACGAATACAGTTGCCGTCACCAAATGCACTGCCGCAAACAGTAGCTACATGAGCTTCGTTGAGCAGGTACATGGTCATATCGTTATCATCTTTGATTACGGTTTCACCAAATTTCTTGCCAAAGAAAGAACTGATATCAGGAAAGGCATAAAAGGCACCCTGCGGATTATTGCTTTTTACCCCGCTCATTTTTCTAAGCGCGCCTATTACATAGTCTTTACGTTGCTTAAAGGCATCAAGCATTTTGTATGTTGGGACCAGGTCACCGGTAAGTGCCTCTATAGCAGCTCGCTGGGTTATGCTGTTAGCGCCCGATGTTACCTGCGCCTGCATGCGCTCACATGCCTGAATGATTTCGCGCGGGCCTGCCAGGTATCCAAGCCGCCAGCCGGTCATAGCAAAGCCTTTTGACATGCCGTTTACTACCACTACCCTGTTCTTCAGCTCAGTAAATTGTGCTATGCTTTCATGCCTGCCCACATAATTAATGAACTCATAAATCTCATCGCTGATGATGACAATCTGCGGATGCCGTTTAAATACTTCTGCCAGCGCTGCTAGTTCATCTGCCGTATACAGGCTGCCTGAAGGGTTACAGGGAGAGGAATAAATAAACAGCTTGGTCTTGGAAGAAATATTGGCTTCCAGTTGCTCAGGAGTTACTTTAAAATCGGTATCTATTCCGCAGTAAATATTTTTCACGATTCCACCTGCCAGCTGCACCTGCGATGCATATGTAACCCAGAAAGGTGTTGGTATAAGTACTTCGTCTCCCGGGTCTACAAGGCACATGACTGCATTATACAAAGATTGCTTTGCACCTGTGGAAACAATTATCTCATTTGGAGCATAGTCAAGGTTATTGTCTCTTTTCAGTTTTAAACTGATAGCTTCGAGCAGCTCAGGGAAACCGCAAACCGGTGGGTATTTTGTGAACCCGTCGCTCATCGCTTTGGTTGCAGCATTGCATATATATTCGGGTGTCCTGAAATCGGGTTCACCAAGGCTCAGGTCTACAATATTTATTCCTTTTGCTTTCAGTTCTCGGCTAAGTTTGGCCATTTTAATGGTCTGAGGTTCTGTAACCGAGTTCAATCGTTGTGCTAATTGCATTATATTTTCAAAGAATTGGCTAAGACAAATATACACAAGAAATTTTTACAGGTTGTTTCACCCTGACTATTCGTGTTTATTTGCCACTAAATCCAGAAAACAAGCTCCCTTGTCCCCGACTTTGCTCGTGCAATTCCGAGAATTTAATGAATAACAAATTTGTAATGTTGGAACAAAAATTTTAAGCCCTACCGGCTTTTTTCAAAAAAATAAGCAGGAGCCATTTTATAGAGCATTAGTTCAATTTCGCCAAAAACCTTAAGGGCTCCTGAATATTTGAAGTTAATGCATGCAGTTTCATGCAGCTTATTTGAAAAATACTCATCGGTAAATGTACCGGGAACCCTTGAGTAAGTATTGGTTTCGGAGTCCTTTTCTACGTTACGGACAAATAACTGATGACTATTGAAAGAAGCATGTTTCATAGATATGGCTGTATCTTTTCAAGACCGGATTGCTGTTGTAACTTATTGGTATTTAGTTGTTTAAAACCTATTTGATTTTATATCCGATAAATTTAAGTCAACAAAACGTGTAAGTGATTCATAATCTCCTTAATAATTTGTTATTAGCTATTTAACTAGCTAATAGTTTGTTATCAATCGCAAAATCTACATAACCTTGCACTTACTCCGCTTTTTCCGGTATTACAAAATCCTTATTCAGTTCATCCATGTACGCAAGCATTTCTTTGCGGCCCAGAAACTTTACGGCGCTCGACATGAAACTGCGGGGAATAAACTCCCATTCCTTCCTCATTGCTTCAACAAACTGTCTGGCGTGTTTCGAAGCTTCCCTCTGGGTGGTTTTATCGGCTTTTGTAAAAACCATATTAAAGGGAACCTCCCATGCACCCAGCTTGCGCAGAAATTCAAGGTCTATATTCTGGGGTTCGTGCCTGCTGTCTATCAATACAAAAACGGTAACCAGCGACAGACGCTGTTTCAGATAATTTTCTATCATCTTCTCCCATTTCACCCGCTGCACCTGCGATACCTTTGCAAATCCATACCCTGGCAAGTCAACTATATAAAAGGAGTTATTGATCAGAAAATGATTAATTAATTGGGTTTTACCGGGGGTATTTGAGGTCTTTGCCAGTTTGCTCTGGTTAGTTAGCATATTGATCAAAGATGATTTCCCAACATTTGACCGCCCGATGAAGGCATATTCCGGCTTGTCCGGCTTGGGGCAGCCCTCTACATTGGGGCTGCTGATCACGTACGTAGCTTTAGTTATCTCCATTGAATTGTGTTATGTACTTTTGCACCAATGCAGCAAGTACCTGAAATCAATCCGGCAGCTAAAGTGTTACCGGATAATGCCTCAAATTTAAGTAAGAAAGCGCAAGTAGCGGAGATGTTTAATAACATAGCTGGCCGCTACGACTTCCTGAACCACTTTTTATCAATGGGTATAGACAAAGGATGGCGTAAAAAAGCTATTGCTGAGATTGTAAAAACCAATCCTAAAACTGTACTAGACGTAGCCACAGGAACTGGCGATATGGCAATTGCTGTTGCGGCTGCTCACTCCTGCCGTATTACCGGCCTGGATATTGCTGATCAGATGCTGGAGATTGGCCGGACTAAAATAAATGCCCGGAACCTGCAGCAGCAAATATCTATGCAGGCCGGCGACAGCGAGGCAATGCCGTTTAAGGACAGTGAATTTGATGCGGTAATGTGTGCCTATGGTGTAAGGAATTTCGAGAACCTGGAAGCAGGGCTGAAAGAAATGTGCAGGGTGATGCGCCCCGGGGGAAAACTGGTGATTCTGGAATTCTCGCACCCGTCATCCATACCGGTAAGAATAGGTTATAAATTCTACTGTCGTTTCATTATGCCCACCATTGGCAAGTGGTTCTCTAAAAACAAACATGCTTACAGCTATCTGTACGAGTCGGTAGAAGCATTCCCTTACGGCCAAAGGTTTTGTACCATTTTGAGCAGCTGCGGCTTTAGGAAAGCAAAAGCAAATCCGCTTACATTTGGCACAACAACTATTTATACCGCCACCAAGTAGCCTACTCTCTTTTTGCCCATAAAAAAACTGCCTGTTTCGCCTCAATTGGCATGAAACAGACAGTCTCTATTTTTTTTAAAACGATTCTAATTCCCTTAATCCCTTCTTCCTCCAAACAGCCTTAACAGCATCAGGAAGAGATTCAGGAAATCGAGGTACAGGCGCAATGCACCCAGTATCGCCAGTTTCTTAGAGTCGCTGGCCGATGTGCCTTCATACTCAATTCCCTGCCCTATACGCTTCAGCACTTGAGTATCGTATGCAGTAAGGCCGGTAAACACAGCAACACCAACAATGCTGATGATATAACCCATTGTAGAGCTGCCCAGGAAAATATTGATGAGCATGGCAATCATCATGCCTATCAGGCCCATAGTGAGTATACGGCCAAAGGAGGTAAGGTCTTTGTCTGTGGTATAGCCCATTACTGCCATCACTCCGAACATGGCTGCGGCAGAACCAAAACAACCAATCACCGAACTGGAAGTATACACCAGCAACACAAAACTAAGGCTGATACCGGTAATAGCAGCATAGAACAGGAACAACAACGTGAGCGTGCCTGCCGACAGCTTACTGAATCCGAAATTCATCAGTAATACAAAACCAATTGGTGCAAATGTAATAACCCATCCCATAAGGCTTGGTCGAAGTACACCGTTTACTTCCGTAAACATGATTGATAACAAAGAAGGCGTCGTTGCAAAAAGAAATGCAAACAATGTTGATACGCCCAATGCCACAAACATCCATGTAAAGACGTTGGCCATAAAGCGTTTGGCAACAACACCGGTTGCCTCACTTTGGTGGCTGTCCAGTATTGTGTAGTTAGAAAAATCCTGTTGATTGTAGTTGTCCATAAAACGATCTGTTTTTAATAAAGTAAAGTTAGCACTTAGTTTCAAATTCCGAAGGGCAGTTCAGTTAGTTTCCTATCTTTTTAACATTTAAAATCAAAACCTTTAAAATTGCTTTAACAGTGATTATATTTGAGCAATGATCGTACCGCAATGAAAAACATAACCAATAAAGAAGTATTAAATGAAGTGCTGGGCAGAATTGAAAAACTGACACCTGAAACCAAAGCACTGTGGGGCAAAATGACTGTGAGCCAGATGATGGCGCATTGCACTACGGGTTTTGAAGTTACACTAGGCAGTAAGGTTGTGAAGCATTCTTTTTTGGGCAAAATCTTCGGAAAAATGGCAAAGAAGCAGGCATTCAGCAACAAGCCATTCGGCAAAGGCCTCCCCACCGACCCCAATTATGTAGTGAAGGATGATAAAGATTTCAACGAAGAAAAACGCAAACTGGTTGCTGTTATCAACCGCTATGTATTAGCTCGTGAGGACGAATTCACAAAAGGCCCACACCCGTTTTTTGGCAAACTGACCACCACCGAGTGGAATGAACTTAATTACAAGCATATTGACCACCACCTCATGCAGTTTGGGGTATAGTACTCCGCATCAGTAAGCAACATCCATTGTAAACCTGACCCGCTCACGCTTTTTGGTGAAGATATGCCAATTGCCATCGTAGCCGATACTGGTTGGAAACAACTTGCCCCCCACATTTTTGGTGCGCACCTTCATCCGCACATCAAAGTCATACAGCAGCGTACTGTACGACAGCGAGTAGTCTCGCGCTAAAATGCTGTAATCCCCAGCCCTGAACCAGGTTGTTAGTTCGTTATAGAGCGCCTTGTGCGCGTATGCTGGCTTTGGCATTATCCTGAATACAAAGCAATCCTCCCCCTCAAAAGTATCCTGTGATATCCTGAAATCATATTTCTCTGCTTCCCCTTCATCAAATATCGAAGCTCGGTCGCCCATAAAAGGTATGCCGCTCACCTTTGCCCCCGGATTAAATATCAGCATCTTCAGCTGGTACTTGCTTTTTTCAAGGCCTCCTTTACCTTTAGCATCCAGATAACCGGCAACAATGTCTGTTTCATTGCACACAGGCTTGGGCGCAAAAAACAAACTGGCAAACAGCTCTGTAGTGTAGTATTCATATTCGCCGTGCCGGCCGTAAAAGCCTCCGGTAGTTTTTTCTGAAATCACCTTCGTATAGCGGCAATCTGACTCACGATACTGCTTTGTAGTGCTGTGCATTGATGCCTGTATTTGCTCATTCTTATCCAGCACTTTTATGTCATTAACTGCCTCGTATGGCACCAAACGCAGATTCTTGAATGCCTTGAAAAATGTGGTATCGTTTCTGACCCTTCTGATAAAGGCATTCACATCAAACCCGCTCTTCAATACAAACGAATCCATGAGCACCGGTTGCCTGAACACACTTTGGGTATCATAGGTTTGCGAGAACAGCCTGAGGGGGCACAATCCATAAACAAAAAACGCCATTACCATAATGATATGACGTTTTGAAAAAGGAAGCTTTAGTTTCATTGCGGCTTTCAGGCAAATTCGTGTATGCGCTCTTTAAGCAGCGCCTCGGCAATAATCATGTCGTTGGGCTTGGTAACTTTTATATTGCCATACATGCCATCTATCATATGAATTTTAGTGCCAGAAGCCTCCACTACCGTAGCCTCATCTGTAAACGATGGCTGGTAACTCTGCTCAAATGCAGGCAGTATCACTTCCGTCCGGAAAGTTTGTGGTGTCTGAATGATCCGCATATTGTCGCGATCCAGAGGCCTTGAACCATCTGGTGTCAATACGCGCACACTCTCTGCCACTGGTATGGCCGGTATAGCACTGCCAAACTCAACCGCATGCTTGTAGCATCTGATGATCAGTTCTTCTGAAACCAGTGGCCTTGCACCATCGTGAACAAACACTATGCCGCCTTCTTTAATTTCTTTCAGGCCGTTTTTTACGCTGTCAAACCGGGTAGCACCACCCGCAACTGTTGTTACTTCTATACCACTCAGATACGACCTGAGTACAGTTTGTGCACTGCCTACATGGTTGGCTGGCAGCACCAGTATCAGTTTGATGCCGGGTATAGCCTGTGCAAATGATTCTATGGCGTGGCACAAGAGTGGCTTGCCCAGCAACGGCAGGAACTGTTTTGGAATAGCTGAATCCATTCTCAAACCCTGTCCGCCGGCAACAATAACAGCATATTTCCTTATCTCGCTCATAATGATTAATTTTATTAGCCTCAGAAAAACGCTCCAAACACCAGAATTATTTTATGCCACAATCAGTTAAAATATTCCTGACCGCTTTAATTTCCGCTCTGTCTTTTACCTTTTCTTCAGCCAGCGCACAACTCGTTTATTCAACTAAGTATGCCAGTGATGCAAAAGTAAAGGTCTATGTAACCAAATACAAAAGTGATGCTGACCTCGTAGTGTATAAATGCAAGTACAAAAGCGATGCCGGCGACAACAACGGGGTGTGGTTTTTTACTGATTATTCAAGTGATGCAAAGAAGAAAATTTACTTTACTGATTACCGGAGCGATGCCGATATAACCATCTATTTTACTGAGTATAAAAGCGATGCAGGCTGGCAGAACAACAGCAAAAAGCATGTTATGTATTAACAAACAAACAGGCAGATTCGCATGGTATTACAACAGCCGGAAAAACCGCTGAAAAGGGCTTTGTTATTAATAAGTTAATCCTTCTTTTTGCCTCATTTCTTTAACGAAATCAGAGCCAAATGACAACTTTTTTGCAGCCGGCGACTTACCGTCTATCATCCGCCAGAACGGTGTGATTTTATTCAACGGTTTCCCGGCCATGTATTCTTCATAGGCAGCCTCAGCTGCTATGCGCAAAAAAAT
>OMJB01000049.1 GCA_900299255.1 Sphingobacteriales bacterium | reverse complement strand
CGGGCCTGCCAGGTGCTGTTACTATTGCTACCAACATGGCCGGCCGTGGTACCGATATCAAGCTGGGGCCTGGAGTAAAAGAGGCCGGCGGGCTGGCAATCATAGGCACTGAGCGGCACGAAAGCCGCCGTGTAGACCGCCAGTTGCGTGGCCGTGCAGGCCGCCAGGGCGATCCGGGCAGTTCTCAGTTTTTTGTATCACTTGAAGATGACCTGATGCGCCTGTTCGGCTCAGACCGCATTGCCGGCCTTATGGACAAAATGGGGCATAAAGATGGCGAGGTACTGCAGCACAGCATGATCTCCAAGTCTATAGAGCGGGCACAGAAAAAAGTTGAAGAGAACAACTTCGGCATGCGTAAAAACCTGTTGGAGTATGACGATGTAATGAACTCTCAGCGCGATGTAATATACAAGCGCCGCAGGCATGCATTGTTTGGCGAGCGCCTGGCTATTGACCTCGACAATGCCATGTATTCAGTTTGCGTAGGCCTTGGCGAACAGTATGCTGAGCATAAAGATAAAGAAGCCTTCAAGGTTGAAGTAATGAAACACCTGGTCATCGAAGCGGAGATCCGCGACGAAGACTTTGCTAAAGCAGACCCTAATGTGATAGGCGAAGCATTGTACCATCAGGTGAAAGACTTTTACCACCGCAAGATGTCTGCTCTTCGTGAGCATATGTTGCCGCAGCTGCAGCAGATTCTGGAGCAGAACGGCGACCGTATAGACAGCATTGCCATTCCTTTTACCGATGGCATCAGAGGGCTGCAGGTATATGCATCTCTTAAAGAATCAGTAGAGCAGGCTGCAATGCCGATAGTTCAGGTTCTGGAGAAAAATATAACCCTGAGTATGATTGACGATGCCTGGAAAAATCACCTGCGTGCCATGGATGACCTCCGCACATCGGTTCGTATGGCATCTTACGAGCAGAAAGACCCGTTGCTGATTTATAAGTTCGAAGCATTCAACCTGTTCAAGCAAATGCTGGTTGAAACCAACCGGAATATCATTTCATTCCTCCTCCGGGCCGGTATACCAATCCAGGAAGCGCCGCACGAAACAAGAAGGGTGCCTGAACAGCATACCGATATGAGCCATATGCGGGTCAATAAAGCAGAGATAGATGCCCGCGGACAAGCATATGCTGCCAATGAAGAAGATTATTACACAGAAGCCCCTGATCCGATGCCGGTTAAACGGGCACCGATTCAATCAGGGCCTAAAATAGGCCGTAATGATCCCTGCCCCTGCGGTAGCGGAAAGAAGTATAAATCTTGCCACGGCAAAGGAGCTGAAGGTTAGTCAATGATGTATATCAAAACAATAGGCGCCTCCATTTCGGGGGCGCTTTTTTTATTCGATAACATTTTCATCGCCTGCTATGCGCACTAGGCTTTGAGTTGTACCAAAATGTAAATTGTTAAATTCTGGCACGGTATTTGCATAAATAAATTTAACAATTGCAATTGTCCTTAAAGTATTTCAATCACCCGGCCCCTAATAACCAAACACACTATGACTACAAACAACGCCACAGGCTTATGTCCTTACCGCTATGACAAATAACAAAAAGTATTCAGCTAAAGTGATAATAAACGACTAAATAAGTAATTATCTCATAAACAAGAACCTCGGCAGTGGTTCTTGTTTTTTCTGCATCACTGTGTCTGGCAAAAATACTTCGACACCTTACTGATATTTTTTATAACTTTATTAAATAAATTTTGTTGCTCTGAATGCTAACATTTGGAGGGATTAAAACGCCTGTACAGTAACGCATCCAATGCCGAACCATATGAAAAAGTACTCCTGTTTGTTTTCGCTCTTGATTTTATTAAGTGCTAAATCCCTATTGGCAAGTACCAGTATTTCAACTGCAATTGTCTCCGGGCATTGGACATTGGCCGGATCACCTTACAATATTTACAACGACATTTCAGTACCAAACGGCCAAACCCTTATCATAGATCCGGGCGTAAATGTGGACTTTCAGGGGCAATTCAGTTTCAAAATTTATGGCTCTTTGTCGGCTATCGGCACCGGCAGTCAGCCAATTGTATTTACAGTTGCTGATACTACCGGCTTCTTAGCAGATACCATTACCACTGCCGGTGGATGGCACGGCATCAGATTTTTTGATTACTCTGGTATAGGTGCCGATGTATCTTCTCTTAAGCATTGCAGCATTTCCTATACTAAATTAGATACCGGCGCATATTTTGCCGGTTGTGGTGGATTGATTGTTGAACGTCCTTTGGCAATCGAAAACTGCGAGATATTTCAGAACAGAGGCATAGGCGTTTCAACTATTATAACCTGCTACACTAGTACCACAGGGGATTTGCATATATCAGATTGCAATTTCCATGACAATAGTATTGTAAACGGCCACGTCTTGTTTGTAGAGACAGCCCCCGCTACCCATGCCTACCTTACTAATAATAAATTTTCCGGCAATACCGGATTCAACATAATCTCTGCCGGAGATGTAAACCTGGATTTCATTAATAATGAAGTATACAACAATACTACATACGATGCTTCTATAAGTATCAAAACCGGAGCAATGATCAATAACGTACTGCTTAGAGGCAATCGTATACATCACAATCATTCCGACCGCTGTGCAGCACTCGTATGTTTTGGTGGCAATTATAAGATTGATGCCAATCTGTTTGCAAATAACCAGCATACTCTTGCCGGGCCTTGCGGCGAAGTGTTCGGCGGTGGTGCGATGTTCCTGCTCACTGATTCGTTTCATTTCTATAACACCTATTACAATGTAACCAACAACTTAATTGCCAATAATTTTTCCGCCGACTTTGGAGCTGGTATTGAGGTATTACAGGCCAATGCTTCAATTACCAACAACGATATAGTCAACAATCAGGGAAATTCAAATAGCGGCATTTATATCTTCAATTCTTTTGGCCCATACGGGTACCATTCAGCAGTGGAAATAAAAAACAACCTTTTCCTAAATAATACAAACGGTGGCTCAGGGTATTACGATAGTTCAAACGTAACCATTTTCGAGCTCGACACATTACGTTATGATCACAATTGGTCAGAACACCCATTTTACAAAGACGTATATTCAACAGCAACGACATCTATTTTCTGTCCTAGCGACACCACAACTAACATTATTGGCAGTACACCTGGCTTTGTAAGCCCCACACTCACCAACAGCGTTACAGAAAGCGCACTTCCCCCAGCCAATTTTAGCCTTCTTGCATCCTCTCCCTGTATCAATATGGGCGATATATCAGGTATCACTCCCGACTCACTCGACTATGCCCGTAATGCAAGAATCTATGGCTCATATATAGACATAGGTGCATGTGAATACAGCCCGGTTGCAGGTGCTTTATATACATCTGCAGGCCCAATTGCTGAAAACAATCTAATAACCTACCCCAACCCGGCAAGCGGTACGCTGTATGTATTTACATCAGAGGCAAAAGGGGCCATTTCCCTGCAGGACGTATCGGGCAAAACAATTTTAGAACAGCGTGTATTTGCACCGCAAACACCAATTAATATTCAGCCTTTACCTGCCGGCACCTACTTCGTTGTATGGCACCATGGCAATGGTGGCAACACAATACAGAAAGTAATTAAGGAATAATATTTCCGGCTAGTTCTTCTGCACAATGAAATTCAAACCGAAGAACAGGTATTCACGGCGAAACCCCTTTTTTGATTGTATTTGCTCCTCCTGTTGTAGTAATTTTTCTGGGTCTGCATTTTTGTACTGATAGGGGAGATAATAGCGTACATACTGCACGGAGTTTTCAGGAATTGTAAACCCGTTATTTCTGAACAGCTCGTTCCAGCCTGCAAGGCTGCGAATATTCTCGTTGCCTATCAGTATATCCTTTTTCAGCTTCTCGTCGTAGAAAGTGATGATGCGCTTGTTGCCCCTGTATTTATACAGCTTGATCCTTTGGATTATGTTATTGCCGTTCTCTTCAATGGATAATATCCTGCCGCCCGCGCGCAGGCTCTCGTTAAATATCTTTAGCGCATCGTTTATCGGCTCCAGGTGGTGCAGCGTATCCTGCACAATGATCCAGTCGTAAGTGTTGGCAGCGGGTTTGTTATCAAAAAGGTTTTCGTAAGTGAATGTGAATAACGAAGTATCGCCGTACTTGCTCCAGTATTCCTTACGCTTGTTGATCGTTTCAAAATAAAACTCCAGTGTAGTACCAAAGGTTTTGATGCCATTCATAGCCAGAAACAGGCAAGTAGTGCCATATCCGCATCCGCAATCCCATATCAACAAATCACGCCTGTACTTATCCGCATCGGGTGAATCCACCAGATGTTTCTTAATATACCTAAGCCTCTGTAGGAAATAGTTTCGCCTGAAATGCCATGAAGACTGATTGCCCAGAAACTTATAATAGGGCTGCATTTCGGTATGCACTTCCAATTCTTTAATCATCAGTTCAAAGAACTGTTCGGGTGACATCATACTATTGAGTGGTAAATATCAGAAAGGTCAAAATTAAGCATAAATCCTCCATTTTTACATAGGGATGCCCCTTGTTCATGTACTCAAAGTACAACAAAGTAGATTTGTATTTCCTTATAGTATCGCACTCAATTCTAATTAGCGCTTTACTATACCTTTCTTTTTATACTAATCTGCTACCCTTAGCAGAGATTCCAGGAATCATCATCCATATAACACAAAAAAAGTGCCACACTTCACGTATGGCACTTGTTTACTAAACCAACTAGACAAACTATCTGTTATGCCGCTACCAGCAATGATTCCCTGATTTTCTTTTCAATCTCATCACTCATCTCCGGATTGTCAATGAGGAACTGTTTTACAGAATCCCTGCCCTGGCCAATCTTACTGTCGTTGTAGCTAAACCATGAGCCGCTCTTCTGCAATATACCCAGCTCTACTCCCATATCTATGATCTCGCCTACCTTGCTGATGCCTTCACCAAAAATGATATCAAATTCCACCTGCCTGAACGGTGGCGCCACTTTATTTTTCACCACTTTAACTCTGGTGCGGTTGCCGCTGGCCAGGTCGCCATCTTTTATCTGGCTCACACGGCGGATATCCAGCCGCACAGAAGCATAAAACTTAAGCGCATTACCACCAGTAGTGGTTTCCGGATTACCAAACATCACCCCTATTTTCTCTCTGAGCTGGTTGATGAATATACAGCAGCAACCTGTTCTGGATATTGTGGCAGTAAGTTTTCTGAGTGCCTGGCTCATAAGGCGCGCCTGAAGCCCCATTTTGCTTTCGCCCATTTCGCCGTCCAGTTCACCTTTAGGTACCAGGGCCGCGACTGAGTCAATAACTACCACATCTACCGCACCCGATGAGATCAGGCGGTCAGCTATCTCCAGCCCCTGCTCACCATAGTCTGGCTGCGATATGATCAGGTTATCAACATCCACACCTAGCTTGCGCGCATAACTGGCATCAAAAGCATGCTCCGCATCTATAATTGCGCAGATGCCTCCTTTTTTCTGTGCCTGTGCTATTGTATGTATCGCCACAGTAGTTTTACCAGACGATTCAGGCCCATATATTTCAATGATCCTGCCGCACGGCAGCCCACCTACTCCCAGTGCCACATCAAGCCCTATAGAGCCCGTGCTGATCACATCCATCTTTTCGTTTTGCTTGTCGCCAAGCATCATTACGGAACCCTTTCCGTAATCTTTCTCGATCTTGTCGAGCGCCAGTTTCAGAACTTTTAATTTATCGTCTGCCATATCTGCTGCTGTTTTAACTTTAAATCTTTTACCAAAATTAGCTGAAAAAAACACACGATTTCCTTTTTCAAAAAGAAGATATCCACAATTTTAAGAACCGGCCAAATCCTTTACAGTAAAGGATTATAAGTCATTTTTGACCGAAAATTGTTGGTAAGTCCGGTGAAATTTAACCCGGGGCCAGCCTTGCTTAAATGCACATGCTGATTTTCCCGCACTGTATTACCCAAAATAAAAACGGGGCTGTTCTTCTCGAACAACCCCGTTTTTCGTGTTATAAAACTGTGCAACTATTCTATGGTAAACTTAGTCACATACCTGCCGTTAACAGTAGTTGCTGTAAGCAGGTAAATACCAGGAGCTACATTCATTTGTATTTCGCTGGCCTTGTTGGTAACAGTATTAAATTCCCTTACTTTCTTACCTATAATGTTGGTGATCACAACATTTACCTGCTCATCGTTCTCTGTTACAAGATTCATGCTGAATACACCCCTGTTAGGATTAGGATATACTTTCAGTTCGTCTTGCACTGCAGCAGTTGTTTTTACAGCCGCACTGCAGTCTGATGCAGAATGTACTGTCACCGCATGGCTGGTATACCTGGTACCACATACATTAGAAACAGTATAGTAAATAGTAGCGGTTCCAGCAGCCACACCTGTTACAACACCACCCGAAACGGTTGCTGTTGCTATGCTGCCGCTGCTCCATGTACCGCCGGTCACGGCATCGGTGAGTATTATAGTTGCGCCCTCACATACAGCCGATGCGCCGGTTATTGTTCCTGGGCTTGGTATCTGTATTACCGTTACGGCTTTCATTGCAGATACGCTTCCGCATGCATTTGTTACAGTGTACTTAATGGTATCTATACCCGTTGAAACACCTGTCACCAAACCCGCTGAACTTACAGTTGCACGGCTATTGGTTGCACTCCAGATACCACCCGTTGTGCCTTCTGTAAGCGTAATTGTGGCTGTTTTACATACTGTAGATGGCCCGCTTATAGTGCCTACTGCTGGTGGGTTGTTTACAGTTATTGTAACTATTGCCGATGCAGTACCGCAGCCATTTGTCACAGTGTAAGAGATATCATCTGTACCTGCACTTACACCGGTAACTACACCTCCTGCTACTGTTGCATTGGCATTGCTTGCACTCCATAGGCCACCAGGTGCGGCATCAGCCAGCGTGGTTGTTGTCCCCACACAAACAAAAGGAATACCGGTTATAGCACCAGCATCCGGCAAAGGGTCTATGCTGATAGTGCTTACTGCACTGGCAGTACCGCAGGTGTTTGTAACAGTATAGCTGATATCGTCTGTTCCGGCGGTAACACCGGTAACAACACCGCCAGACACGGTTGCATTGGCGTTGCTCGCACTCCATACGCCACCTGGCGCCGCATCAGTCAGTGTTATTACTGCGCCGATACAAACACTTGCCGGGCCAGAAATCGCTCCTGCATTTGGCAATGGGTCAACAACGATAGTCACAGATGCAACTGCTGTTCCGCAACCTGTTGATACAGTATACGATATATCAACTGTTCCCGCTGTAACACCAATAACAATACCGCCTGCAACGGTTGCATTTGTGTTGCTGGCGCTCCATACACCACCAGGGGTAGCATCCGTTAATGTGATAGAAGCACCTGGGCAAACATTTGATGGGCCAGAAATAGTTCCCGCAAAAGGCGTTACTGAAATCAGTACCGTACTCACCGCCGAAGCTGTTCCGCATCCGTTCGTTACTGTATATGATATATCATCAGTTCCCGAAGAAATACCCGTAACAATACCACCTGATACGGTTGCATTGGCATTGCTTGCACTCCATACACCGCCTGGCGCTGCATCAGTAAGAGTGATGGACGTACCCACACATACAGCCGATGGGCCCGCTATAGTACCAGCATTCGGCAATGGATTAACCAAAACAGTTACTACTGCCGAAGCAGAACCACAGGCACTTGATACTGTATACGAAATATCCACAAGGCCCGCAGCTACGCCTGTAACCAGCCCACCAGATACTGTTGCATTGGTATTGCTGGCGCTCCAGATACCGCCGGGCGTTCCGTCAGTCAATAAAATTGACGAACCTTCACAAACGCTGGTTGAACCTGAAATAGTACCCGCAGTAATTGCGGCGCCTATTGTAACTTCTAGCTTTGCTGTAGCAGTTCCGCAGGCGGTGGTAACAGTATACACAACGGTATCAACACCGGCAGTAATAGCTGTCAAAGTGCCGGCGCCGGAAATAGTCGCGTTGGCATTTGTTACACTCCAGGTACCACCCGGAACCACATCCGTATATGTACCTGTCATACCCACACAAATAGTCGCCGAGCCTGTAACAGTACCAGCCGTTGGGCTTGGTGTAACACTAATAGTTTTAACAGCCGAAATAGTACCGCAGCTGCTGGTAACCGTATATGATATTGTAGTTGTTCCGCCGCTTACACCTGTAACCACACCACCAGTGCTGACGGTTGCTACACCGGGCGTACCGGAACTCCAAACACCTCCCGGTGTCGCATCAGAAAGGGTAATTGTTGAACCCTGGCAAACAGTTGATGCACCTGTTATAGTGCCAGCTGTCAGGTAGGGCCCAATGTTTATTGGATGTACTGCAGATACAGATCCGCAGGCATTGGTTACTGTATACTTCACAGTGTCTATACCCGGAGTAATACCGGTAACAACACCCGTACCGGTAACACTTGCATTTGTATTTGTTACACTCCATACGCCGCCGGTTACAGTTTCTGTCATCACAGTAAATGTACCTGCGCACAATGAGCTTAAACCGGATATAACACCCGCACTTGCCGCCGAACTCACAGTAACACTATATGTTGCAACTGCTGTACCACAGCTATTGGTAACATTATAGGAAATAGTTACAGTACCTAGGCTAACACCGGTTACGGTACCCGTTGTGCCAACTGTAGCCACCCCTGGGTTACTGCTGCTCCATACGCCTCCAGGTGCGGCATCCGTTAATGAGATAGACAATGTAGTACATACTGTGCCAGGCCCTGTAATAGTACCTGCATTAGGTGCAGGGTTCACCGTTACTGATGCCGATACGCCGCAGATGCCTAAAGTATAAGATATAATTGTTGTACCCGCTGTAACACCTGTTACAACTCCACCAACAACTGTAGCAATAGAAGGTGATGTACTCGTCCATACTCCGCCTGGTGTCGCATCGGTCAGTGTTACAGTACCGCCAGGGCACACTGTAGCAGTTGCAGGGGAAATTGCCGCAGGAACCGTATTTACAGTTACAGAAGACAAAGCAGAACAGCCATTTACTGTGTATGAAATCGTTGCCAGGCCTGTACTCACGCCAGTAACAGTACCTGAAGTACCAACCGTAGCTACACCAGTAGAACCGCTGCTCCACACACCACCAGGAGTAATATCTCCCATGCTGCCTGTTGCACCAACGCAAATGTTAAGGCCGCCAGCAGGCGTAATAGCCGCAGGGTTAGCATTTACTGTCACAGGAACAGTTACAGAACATGTACCAATAGCATAGGTAATAGTTGCATTGCCCGGCGCCACGCCCGTTACTACACCACCCACTACACTAGCAGTACCCGGTGCACTGCTCGACCATGTTCCGCCAGGAACACCATCGGTAAATGTTACAGTGAGGCCCACGCAAACGCTGGCCGATGCAGGTGAAAGTGCTACAGGCGTAGTGAGTACGGTAACTGTTTTAATAGAAGAACATCCCGAAACCGTATAAGATATTGTTGCTGAGCCTGCCGTAACACCAGTAACCAGGCCGGTGCCACTTACGGTAGCTACGCCTGCCGAACTGGTACTCCATGTACCGGCAGGGGTTACATCACCAAGCGAAGCTGTAGCGCCTACACATATGCTCACCGGTGTAGCCGGTGTAATCGCAGCCGGATTAGCAGCCACCGTTACAGTAGCAGTTACAGAGCATCCTCCAACTGCATATGTTATTACTGAGGTACCTGGTGCAATTGCATTTACCAGGCCGGTAAGAGAACCAACCGTTGCAACGCTGGTTGTACCCGAAGTCCATGTACCACCACCGCCGTCAGTTAATGCTGTTGTACCTCCTACGCATACATTTAATGAACCTGTAATCGCTGCCGGCGGAGCATTAACTGTTACAGGCATTGTAGAAAAGCAGCCATCGCTCAGCGTGTATGATATTGTTGTAGTACCTGTACCAACTCCGGTCACTGAACCGGAAGATGAACCAATCGTTGCAGCAGCAGTGTTGCTGCTGGCCCATGTGCCACCTCCAGGCGAGCACGTGAGTGAATTAGAAGCGCCTACACATGAAATTGATGACCCGCTTATAGCACCTGGTGCTATATTCACCGTAATTGCCTTGAATACAAATGCGCTGCCACAGGCATTTGTAACAGTATAAGATATATTAGCAGTACCTGCGGCCACACCTGTTACTCCACCAGATAGCGACCCTACTGTTGCAGTAGTGGTGGCACTGCTGGTCCACAAACCGCCGGGGGTTGCATCATTTAAAATAATTCCACTGCCCGCACAAACCGAAGCCGGCCCTGTGATTGCTGCAGGAATAGCCGGAGTTGTTATTACAGTTACAACTTTAGAAACAGTTGTAG
Source organism: Sphingobacteriales bacterium (assembly GCA_900299255.1). Lineage (GTDB taxonomy): Bacteria > Bacteroidota > Bacteroidia > Chitinophagales > Chitinophagaceae > Nemorincola. The sequence continues at coordinate 41,613 of OMJB01000049.1, read as the reverse complement.
TGCCACAGCTGTTTGTAACAGCATAAGTAATAGTATCAACACCCAGCACTAATCCCGTCACCAGGCCGCTTGCAACGGATGCATTGGTGTTAGTAGCCCCCCATGTACCACCCGCTGTAGCATCAGTAAGTGTTGTTGTACCTCCCAGGCACACTGTATTCGACCCACCAATTGCTGCAACCACCGGAAACGGATTTACCGTCACATAAACCGTAGTGGTTGAAGAATTATATGGGTCTGCAATCTCTACAACAAAAGTATCAAGGCCGCTATATCCCGTAGTTGGGGTGTAGTACAATCCGGTAGGTGTGATCGCCCCTCCGTTTGAAGTACGAAGTGCACTCGCCACTAGTGCGCCATGGTTAGCCGGAGTAACAACACTCCATGTGAGCGATTGTGCATTATCTGAATCTATTACCTGGAGCAGCGTATTAAGGCTGTCACCAACAGAATTCTGGCAAACAACAAAAGGAATTGCAACTCCGCCAGTAAAATAGGGAACACTGTTGGGCTTTACATAACGGATGCGGTTGTTATTGAAGTCACCAATGTAGAAGTGATTCATATCTGTAACAGCCAAGCCGAACGGATTGACCCTTACTGCACTTGCCGTAGCCGGGCCGCCATCACCCGCAGCACCACCAAAGCCTGAAGTACCGGCCACTGTTGTAATAATTCCCGCTGCACTTACCATCCTCACTACGCCATTACCGTTATCAGAAATGAACAGATTGCCCGCTGCATCAATTTTCACATCTGTAGGTCTGTTTACCTGGCAGGTAGCAGCCGTTGATGGGCCGTTATCTCCTGCATATCCGCCTGTTCCGTTACCGGCATAGGTCGAAATAATGTTGGTACCTGTCGTTATTTTTCTTACTTTGTTATTACTTCTGTCGGCAATGAATATATTACCTGAGGCATCTACGCATACTCCTCTTGGGGCATTGAGTTGCGCTGTGGCGGCAGATCCACCATCACCGGCTGCACCGGCAGTACCGGTTCCTGCCACAAGGCTTATGGTGTTAGTTGCCAGATCAATCACTCTTATTTTGTTGTTGTTGGCATCGGCAATATAAAGTTTGTTCGATGCAATGAACAGCCCACGCGGCGCACTAAGCAATGCCGAACTTGCAGGGCCTCCGTCTCCTGTTGCGCCTGCTGTGCCTGTTCCTGCAAAAGTTGTGATAATGCCGGCACCATCAATTTTTCTGATTTTATTATTGGTACCATCACTAACGTAAATGTTGCCAGAACCATCAACTGCCACGCCTGCCACGCCTGGGTTAAAACCGCCGCCGGCACCAAACTGGCACGCTGTTGCAGCAGCACCATCACCACCGACACCAGTCGCACCACTTCCTGCCACTAGCGATATGATACCGGTTGTCATATCCACCTTTCTCAGCCTGTTGTTCGAGTTATCGCAGATGTATAAGTTGCCTGACGGGTCAAAATTGAGCATTCCCGGGGTATTAACTCTCACTGTTGCTGCCGTTGCCGGGCCACCATCACCGGCATAACCTCCGGTACCATTGCCTATATAGGTTGTGATAAGATTTACCTGCGCACTGACGCCGGAAACAAAACCCAACAAACAAATTACTGAGGTTATAAGTAAACGCATCTTTCTCATTTGCAACTGATTTAACTATATTTAAAAATTTCTAAAAATAAAGTCTACAATATTAGTGAAAATCTACTAGATATGCAATATCCATTTTTTAAATTCATAAGTCGCTTTGAACTTTAAACACATGCAATTCAAACAAAACTAATATGGCATTTGCTCGTTTTTAGTAAACCTAAACTTCTCTTGTTTATGATAGTTCTCTACCCTGATGACTGGAAAAAACCAAAAAGTAATTATTTATGACTTATCATTATTATCTAAATGAGAACGATACAGAATTACCAAAAGCAGGAGCGCACCCTCCTGCTTTACCGCACTAACTGCACATAACCCACACCCTCTTCCGATGTGATGCGGCCCATATACCTGCCCGATGGCAGATGGCTGATGTCAATTCTCCTCTGATCCCTGAACAAAGCCGCTTCCTTCGACAGCATATCGTATACCTCAATCGTGTAATGCTGCCATCCCTGTGGTATATCCAGTTCATACACACCGCTTACAGACGGATTGGGATATGCGTTGATTACAGTAACATTATTTTTAACCTCGCCTACATGATTGTCAACAACTGTGGTATCGGGCAATGGATTGTCCCTGTACCTGATATTGCTGATGGTTTCAGTACCGCCACCTGGCAGCACATTGGTAGTCACCCACAATGCCGGGTAATGATCTCCGTTCACCAGCCACTTGTATTCTACAGAATTTCTTGGGAAACCGATTGACGGGAATGTACCGAACTGCACTGAATCAATTTCATGTATCTCAGACCTTACCCTGATGCAGTTCGTAGGCGTTGTATAAAATGGTGTAGTGATCGTTCCCCACGCGTCCACTGTGGTTTTGCGGTAACCCACTTGCTTTATGCCACCTATTGAAGGCAGGCTTATATTCAGCTTGTAAGTAGAACTGTCGCTGTTTAAATAGTTCAGCGGAAAGTAGTACCATTCATCCGGATCAGAGTAATTGATCGGAGTTGGAATCCCTGATATTACAGCAGCGAACGCCTGAGCCTGATACCTGCTGGGCGAGCTCTTCTTTTCAAAGAAGGTGTACACCTGCTGAATAGATATGCCCGGCAGCGGCAGAGGGAAACTGTCTGCAACCTTGTATCCGTAGCCCGAGAAGATGGTGAGGCCGTAGAGCAGGTTTACAGAAGCCGCTGTACGGTAAGTATCCACTCCCTGCCTGATAGGCGTAAAAGCAAAATTCCACGTTTTAGCAGTTCCAATATCAGTCAGGTCAATAGTTGAACCAACCGGGCTTGCAAAGCTGTACCTGAGGGTATCGCCGGCAACAGGCATATCTGCCGCAGTAATAGTTATCTGGGCATTTGCAGTACCGAATGCCGCTAAAAATAAAACGAGAGTAGCTATTTGTTTCATATATTCAAAAGTAGAAATAATACACTACATAACAAAAATTAAACCCACCACCTGCCATACCCCAGCGTGAAAAAAAGAAAGCAAGAGGAATGTTGAAAATTGCAGCAAACCGTTCGCAATCCTATTTCGCCATTAATAATATTCAAAGCCAATGCCAAACTAACAATTATGGTATTACTCCCTCTCGCATTCTCAGCTCGTTAACAATTATTAATTTATTTAAATTTGTTAACGTAGTGAATTTGACTTTGTTATTCAAAAGTTAACAGTATATTTGAAAAAACGTTGTGGCATGAAATTAGTAACTAGAAAATCAGAATGCAGGCCAAAGCAGGCCCAACTGCTGGTTAAGTCTCCGAAAGAGGCTATCAGGCGCACTTTAAGCAATTATGAGATAGTTGATGGCGTTATCGTAAGGGCTTACCTGCCTTCCTATGTCTCCAAAGATGCTATTGTTCTTAACAATGTTGTTAACAAAGGCACCTATTCTATTGCATTAAACAATACTACCAGGTCAAAATCTTTGGCGAAATAATTTGTATACCCATTAAACAACTTAACATGATTATTATACTTACTTTGCTCGCATTCCGCAGAATATTCTTTGCTCAGCCAAAACCGGTTTTGGTTCCCGTAATCAGGAAATAATTCGCAGAGCGGTTTTATTCGCACAGTTGCAATCCGATTGCAGCAAAAAAGCCACTGCTACATTTTGAGCAAGCCCATTGGTAAAAGATTTACTTTTACAGGGAGCGTAACCACGCCCGGACACTAATTTGAATCTGCCGTTTTTCATAGCACGCCGATACCTGATAAGGCAGAAGGGTTCTTTCTCTTCTTTTATCATCAGGTTGTCCATTGTTGCTACTGCACTAAGCGTAGCAGTAATGATTGTAGCTATTGCTGTGGTTACGGGTTTCAAATACTCCGTCACCGAAAAACTATACGGCTTCATGGGCCATGTGCATGTGATCCCGTTCGATGAAACCCGTTCTAACTCGCTGTCTTTTAACGAGCCCATTTATTACAACCGCGCCCTCGCCGACTCCATGAAGCAGATACCGCATGTACGCGCAGTATACCCGTTTGCCGACCGACCCGTTATTGTACAGGCACACGGCAGCATGGAAGGACTAAGGCTCAAGGGTGTGCAGCAGGATTATCATTTCCTGAGCGGCATTACTACAACTGGTTCTGCTATAGACTACTCCGACACATCCTACTCAAAACAAATACTACTCTCACAAACCACTGCCGACCGGCTGAACATAAACATCGGCGACACCGTGCAGCTCGATTTTATTGAAGCAGGTGCGCCGCGTATACGCCGTGTAAAGGTGGCCGGGCTCTACCACAGCGGCATGGAGGAGGTAGACAAATACTTTGGCATCTGCGATATCCGTTTGCTGCAGCGCATCAACAACTGGCCTGCCGACAGTATCAACGGCTTCCAGCTGGACCTTACCAGCGAGCATTATGCAGACTCTGTAGCTGACTACATACACTATAACCTCATCAAAGCTCCACTGGAGGCCTACACCACACACGACAACTACGCATCTATTTTCGACTGGCTGGAGCTGCAGGGCATGAACAGTACCATACTGCTCACTATAATGGCAATAGTCGCCATCATCAATATGGGGGCAGTACTCGTGATCCTTATGGTAGGCCGCGCCCGTATGATAGGGCTGCTCAAAGCGCTGGGCATGCCTTTTCAAGGTACACGTAATATTTTTCTGGGTATTGCAGCACTCATAGGCACGGTAGGTATACTGCTGGGCAACTTCATAGGGCTCGGCTTATGCTGGCTGCAGGTGCGTTTCGGGTTTATTAAACTGCCGGAGGATATTTACTACATGAAGTATGCGCCCATAAAAATTGTGTGGTGGCAGGTAGCAGCTATAGACTGCGTTACGCTGGTGCTGTGTGTATTTTGTATGTGGCTGCCGGCTTTGTATATTCGCAGCATACAGCCGGCAAAGGTGCTGCAGTTTAAGTAGGAACCTCTCCCCGGCCCTCTCCAAAAGAGAGGGAGGTGGTTCGTAAACAACACAGAAAATGCCAGGCTTTTAACTTTTTAGTTTTAACTTTTAACTTCTTTTAGTGACCCCCAAATCCCGCTATATCGATATCTGCAAAACGCACAAAGGCATACCGCTGTTTATGCAGCCATGGTGGCTCGATGCTGTTTGTGCAGACTGGGATGCGGCTATTGCCACCCGGGGCGATATGGTTACCGGCATATGGGCATACCCTGTTGAGCATAAAATGGGTGTAAATATGATACGCACTCCCCTGCTCACACCCTACCTGGGGCCACATATATTTTACCCCGACGACCTGAAGGAAAGCAGGCTGGACAGCCATGAGCACGATACCATTGCCGAACTGATGAAACAGTTGCCCACTTTCAAAGTATGGCATCTGGCAGTAGAGCCGGGTATAATGCAGGCAGGCCTATTTAATAAATACCACCTCAGGCCTCAGGTGCAGCAAACCTTTCTGATAGATTTAAGAAAAGAAGAAGCCACTTTGCTGGCCAACATGAAAGAAACCATGCGCCGCAACCTGAAGCAGGCAACAAAAGAAATGACCATTACTGAATCAGCCGATGCCCTGCTAGAGCTGTTTGCTTTTCATAAACAGACACTATCTAAAAAAGGGCATGATATCCCGTATCAGCTTGCCGACCTGGAGCGTATAATGCAGGCCTGCGTTGCACACAATGCTGCACGGCTGTGGGTGGCCAGAAACGGCAACACCACCGAAGCTATAGTGTGGCAGGTTTATGACCACAACTGCAGCTACTACTTTATGGGCGGACAAAACCCCGAAGCGAGCGGCTATAAATCAATGTCGTTGCTCTTATGGCATGCCATGCAGGAAGCCAAAAAAATGGGGCACCATACTTTCGATCTCGAAGGCAGTATGGACGAAGGCGTAGAACGCTTCTTCCGTAACTTCGGCGGACAAAGAAATCTCTACATCGTACTCTACAAAAACGACTCGCTCCTCTGGAAAATGAAAAAGATGATGCTGGGGTGAACTTTTTTAACTGACAAAAAAGCTCTTTACGCCATTTTCTTTTGATTTACCTTTGAAATGCAATGATGCAGTTGTATTTTAATCTTACTCTGGCGCTGAGGGCTATCCGCAACAACAGGCTGCGGTCGGTGCTTACCATTGTTATTATTGCACTGGGTATTACTGCGCTGGTGGGCATTCTTACCTCTATTGAGGTAATGAAGGCAGGGGTGAGTTCTAATTTCAGCAGCCTGGGTGCCAATTCGTACCAGATTACCAGCGATATTATCAAGCGCAAAAAAGCAGGCAAGGGCGTGCATCTGAGCGTTACCGAGGGCAAGGATATCACTTTTGATGAGGCTAAGGCCTTCAAGGAGCGGTTCAGCTATCCGGCCACGATCGGCATTTCGTTTACCGGCAGTTCGGTAGCCACCGTGCAGTTCCGTTCAGAAAAAACCAATCCCAATATTCGTGTATCGGGCGTGGAGGAAACCTACCTCACCGTATCTGATACCAAACTCACTTACGGGCGCAATTTCTCTGCCGCCGAGATGGAATCCGGCTCGCCGGTTTGTATTCTGGGTTCGGCAGTGGCACAGAAGTTGTTTAAAACCAAGCAGAGCCAGGGCATCAATGAGGTAGTATCTGTGGGCAATACCAAGTGCCGTGTAATAGGCATTATGGAAGCCAAGGGCGGCAGCATGATGATGAATGCCGACAATGTAGTGCTGATGCCGATTGATCTGGCCAGGGCAGTATACGGTGGCAACAACGGCTACCTGCTTACAGTGCTGGTAAAGGATGTAAAGCTGAAAGATATAGCCGTAGAAGAATCGGAAGGGCTGTTCAGAACCATAAGAAAAGTGCCGCTGGGCGCAGAAAACAACTTTACTATTACCCAGAACAATGAAGTGATCAGTGTGCTGCTCGATGTAACCCGCTACATCAGGTGGGCAGCAGTTATTATTGGTATTATCACGCTGTTGGGCTCGGTTATCGGGCTGATGAACATCATGCTGGTATCTGTGGCTGAGCGCACCCGCGAGATAGGCGTGAGCAAGGCGCTGGGAGCGCGGTCGTCTACCATTAAGCGGCAGTTCCTTACCGAGTCAGTGATGATCAGCCTGATGGGCGGCGGCGTAGGTGTGATTATGGGCATGCTGGTGGGTAATATTGTGGGCCTATTCTTCAAAACCGGCTTTGTAGTACCCTGGATGTGGATTATGATGGGCGTGAGTGTATGCGGCATAGTAGGCATTATTTCGGGTATATACCCGGCCATCAAGGCATCGAAGCTCGACCCTATTGTAGCCCTGCGTTATGAATAGCCCCGGGGGTTAGCACGGTTTTTGTATATACCTTGCCTCATGCCGGTTTGTGGCAGTTATTGAATTTGTTAATATAGCCGTGGGCAGGGCATGATTTAGGAAAACAGAACAAAAAAATATATCTTTACCAACTATTAACAAGCCATTGCCTGAATAAGGGCAGTGAGTGAGGTGTATTATTTATCCGTTAATTGTGGTTTGTTATGACCTTTTGTGTTTACCCATTTTTGAATTACTTACCTTTATTAAACATTATTTTTGACAGCTAATATCAAAAAATGGGGTTAAAGAACAACTTTATTGCTTTTTTACTTTCGTTTTTTTTGCTTTGTGGTATTTGTCCGTTCACCTCATCAGCACAGTGGGGTTCGTTTTATATAAGCGCAGGGTACAATAAACCCTGGTATGGCAAAAGCAGTATCCGTATAGAGCAGGGTGAGATAGGCAACAGCTACACTATGAGCGGTGTGAAGGGAAATAACAAAACCAACACAGCCATTTCTGCCACCCAGCTTAATTACCGTCTGGGTTATTTTTTCGATGACCGCCAGACCATAGGCCTTGAGGCCAGCTTTGATCCTTTTGACTATGCCATTGCCGATAATCAGGCTGTGCGCATCAAAGGCACTTACAACAATACTATTGGTGTTAATAGTACATTGCTCATGTCATCGGCAACTGGGGCATACTACCACTTCAGCGGGGCCAATCTGTTCATGTTGAGCTTTATTAAACGGTACCAGATTTTTAAAAACAACGCCAAAAGCGTGCGGGTAGATATTCTGGGTAAAGCGGGCGTTGGGCCGGCGCTGCCGCACTTTACCAGCAGCATACCTGTAAACCCTGTTGATAATCCGCAGTTTAAATGGAGCGGCTGGACACTGGGCGGCGAAATGGCCATCAGAACCACCCTGTACCGCTATGCATTTGTTGAGATTGCAGGCAAATACAACTACGCAGCCTTCAGCCGCCTTAAAATATACAACGGCACCGCCGACCAGAACCTGAATATCTATTCGGTAGTGGGCAGCATAGGTGTGGCATTGCCTACTACTAAGTACAATACCCTTTTTTATAAAGAACATAAGATCATAACCATTCTGCCGTTCTACCAGCACAAAGATGAGATAGGGCGCAAAATAAGGAAGAAGAAGATCAGGACAGAAACAGGTGAGGATTCACTGGTTACTAACGGCATAGGCGAGGTGCCTGAGTTTATGGATATTGTGGACAAGCAATACAGGAAAGATCATCCGTTCAATGTGCTGCCTGAAGACAGTATTACCAACAATGTGTTTATTACCCTGGACAGTGCCGGCAATTTCATAAGCGGCGACAGCTCACTCATTGTTGTAGATACCAATGCAGGCAAGCCTGCACCTGAGCACCTGAGCAAGCGCGAACTGCGGAAGAAAAAGAAAGCGGAGAAGAAGGAAAAAGAAAGGAAGGCGCTTGAAGGACCAAAAACTGAAACACCGGTAGATTCTAACGCAATGGCGCCGCTGGTAAACCCTGACGACCCCAAAGCACCGGAAACCAAGGAGCCGGAAATAAAAGCACCAGAACAGCCACAGCCTGAAGCCAGACAGCCTGATACACTCAGCGACAAGAAAGAACCTGAGGTAAAGCCGGAAGAAACTAAGGCACCTGAGCTATCTAAAAAAGAAAAACGACGTAAGGAAAAAGAGGAAAAAAGAGAGGCGAAGCGCAAAGCCAAAGACGAAAAGCTGGCACCAGCACAGCCTGATAACAAAGACAAACCCGAAACACCGCCGGCTGAAAAAACCGAAACACCTCAGGAAAAGACCGATACGCCCGAGAAGAAATAACTAACGATGTATTCAACCTTCGAAACCTGTATCTTCAATCAGGTTACGGCCGTCGGCGGCAGTGGTGGCAAGTACGTCGCAGCGGTTATTCCACTGATTATCGGCATGGCCCTTTACCCACACAAACTTTATGTTGTGCTTCCTGTGCAGCTGCAGGTATTGCGCCCAGAGGTCAGCATTCTTTTTGCCCTTATAACCGTTTCTGGCCCAGTTGAAGAGCCACCTTTTTTCAACGGTGTTAACCACATAAGCTGAGTCGCTGTAAATGGTAATATCCAGTCCTTCACGCTTCAGTAGTTTCAGCGCTTCAATTACCGCCATCAGCTCCATACGGTTATTGGTAGTATGCCTGTATCCGCCCGATATCTCCTTGATCGTGCTACCCCAGTGCAGTACTGCTCCATAACCTCCCGGCCCCGGATTGCCCCTTGCAGCACCATCTGTATATATCACAAGCTGAGACATGATTCAAGTAAAAAGTATAAAGTAAAAATTAAAGGCCCCGCACTTTTCAGCAGGCAAAAGTACATTTATAACGTCTGCTCCGGAAGGTAAAAGAGCATTTTCTTTTGAACGAAGGTAACAATTGAACCATGAGCAGATTCAGCAACAAGATCAGCGGTTACTAATCATAATATTCAAACAAACTTTGAGCAATTTTACCTTTTTACTTTTACTTTTTTATTTTTAAAATTACTCCCATTTAAAGGCTTTTACTGCTATGGCATACACAACTACCCCCCATACCAGCAATGCAAATATATCAGTCTTTACTTCCCATAAACCAGCGCCATCAAAGGAAATCTTGCGGAAGGCATCATTCAGATAAGACAACGGCAAAGCACGGCAAAAAGGCTGTATCCATTTAGGAAAAACATCTATTGAAAAGAAGGTGCCAGACAAAAGCATCTGCGGCATTACAATAAGATTGGAGAACACCGGTATAGAGGCATCGCTCTTTGTAACACCGCTGATGATAAAACCGAATCCCATAAAAATCAGAATTGAAAGCGCACTCAGCAGGAACATATCCATAAAAGTTGCCAGCCCGTTATACAGCGTAAACCCAAATGCGTAATACCCTACTCCTATGATTACAATTACGCTCATGAGCTGAAACGTCATTCTGGCCAGCGCCTCACTGATCACAATGATCTCCTTGCGCACCGGAGTTGCAAAAAACCGCTTCAGTACCAGCGTTTGCCTGAGATTATAAAAAACGAATGCAGTTCCAAATACGGCCGATGCCAGCAGAGAAAAGCTCAGCTGCCCGGGCAATATAAAATCAATGGTTTTATAATCTCGTACTACAGATTCACGTATGTCTACATGTACCAGCTCAGCCACACGTTTCCTTACTTCAGGGTCTTGCTGGGTGATGATCTCCGATAGAATGTTTTTAAGCTGTCGTGCCTTGTCCAGTTCTGATGAGGCCGCATTCACAATAATGTTGTATTCCGGTTTTGCACCATCAGCCTGTTTGTGAATGTCTATGGTAGCTACTATATCACCGTCCTTCAGCATCCTGTTAGTTTCTGCCGAATCTTTTGCCACCCACTTAAGCGTAGGCATCTGGTGCAGTATGGCATACAGGCTGCTTGTGGTATCACAGCCCGGCGCATTGGCCACCCGTATGCTGAAATCAGACCCGTTGCCCATAGTACCAAAGACCATTATAAACACCAGCGGAAACGCAAATGCAAAAAATATGGCTGAGGGTGTTTTGAATATAGCCTGTAGGCTTGCCGTAACCAGGGCGCGCATGGCACGAACGTTGCTGTACTTTGTCATAGTTTTGTCATTGACACAAAGGTAATTAACTAACCAGAAAAAAAATCGGCTATTATTTCAGTGTCTCACTCATCCGAATAGCGGTTGCGTAGCAAGGATTATTCAACCAACGCAGAGCTACTTGTTCATCAGTATTTTCAGATAAAATGAGGGCTTGCCCAGCTGCGCCCTCAGATCCATATCGGTAAACATACTGCTGATTGTATTGCGCAGCGACTCGCTTTTATACGCCTTGTTTACCACAAGATTGAACAGCCGTGGATAATTGCACAGTTTTTGCAGAACAGCACTGATCCTGAACTCATCTCCAAGGCGCCTATACAGCACATCATCGTAAGCGCGGCTGAAGAAAGCACCCGAAAAATCATTTTGAGCAACCGCATCCTTAATGGCAGCAGCTGCCAGCATGCCGCTGTACAAAGCGTTTCCTATGCCCTCCCCGCTGAATGGATCCACGAGGCTGGCAGCATCGCCCACCAGCACAAAGTTATCTCCCAACAAAGGCTGCCTGTGCATAGCAAGCGGCAAACCCCAGCCTTGAATGCCGCCCACCAGCTTTGCATTGGCAAACCGGGGTGCTATCTGAGGGTTGTTTGTAATGGCATCGAGCATCTGTTGCCGCAGATTTATTTTCTTTCGTCGTATGCGCTCAGAGATCACCCCAACACCCACATTCACCTGACCATTTGGCAAAGGGAATATCCAGAGGTATCCCGGCAGCACTTCTTTCAGGAAATGCAGCTCTATAAAATGTTCCGGGTGCATACCGGTAACACCTTCATAATATGCACGCAGCCCTATTGCCGACGTTTTGGCTGTAGTATGCTCACTCAGAAATTTCTTCCTTACAATACTCTTGTCTCCGTCTGCGCCAATAATGACAGGAGCAGTAACAGTAATTTTTTCATTATTGTGCAGTATCTGCACCACCACGCCATCAGCATTTTTATCTATATCAGCCACAGCAGCACCCTGATAAACGGTAGCAAATGGCGAAGCAATCTTGCTGAAAAGAAAGTTATCGAATACCAGGCGCGGCACTGTAAAACCGGGAGCTTTTGTTTCTTTTGTTCGCCTGGCTGTAAAAGGAATATCGAGCGGCTTACCATTGGGGGCTACGAAAGTAATACCCCACGACGGCATAAATTTCTGTTCATCATTGAGTATTTCTGAAAGCCATTCAGGGTTTGCCCGGTTAATGACCAGTGCAGCCTTTCCACTGCAGGCGTCACCGCATACTTTATCGCGCGGAAAGTTTTCCCGCTCAATGATAATATGAGGTATCCCGTATTTGGTTAGAAAAAAAGAGGAGCCTGCACCCGCCGGGCCGGCTCCTATGATTATTACTGAAGTTTCAAGTTGTTGGCCGCTCATACCTATGGCTCAAATATAGCGGTATTTTGCCGTTGTCGGCTGCATTACTTGCCAGTGCCGCGCCAAACAGCAGCGCTATACATGCCCCAGCCTGTGGCGGTCGTTTTTCACGGCTTTGTAAATCAGCGAAACTGAAGATGATATCAATGCTGCCGCAATGCACATATACGACAGCTCAAACATCACAAGCTTAGAAAAATACGCCATTGTGAAGGCAAATACCGCAACAAAGAGCAATGCCCCTGCAAATGTGAAACTGAAAATGTTGTTGTGCTGAACTGTGTTGTTTTCCATAGCTTCTCCTTTTTTATTGATACAAAAATATCATGCCAACTGTTAGGCAAAAATTAAAAATCGGTGAGCGGTTTCGTTTTGAAGGTAAACACCAACCATTGTATGGAATAAACGCCGAAAGCCCCTCCTGTATTGCATCGGGCTGTTAAAAAAACGTGAAGGCCAGAATATTGAACTTAACCTGCGGAGGAATCAGATGTGCCTACTCTTTTTGAGTGGCCAAATCCGATGTAGAGATACAGATAAATCATGCGTGAGAGCCGCATGAGGTACGGCTGCGCCAGCAGCACTATTCCAGTGCTTATACCCAGGTAATAGAATATGCTGTTTGCCCCTCCCAGCACCCCGGGCTCGTCTTTGTATGACAATCCGAATACCGGCCAGTACCACAAAAGGTTGAGAAAAAAAAGAATCATAGTGAGCGCATAATTTATTCCACCACCATTGTTCTTTTCTGACTTCAATATTTCGCCGCACACCTCACATTCTTCTTTCATCGCCAGGCACTTGTCCAGCGGAAAAATGCTCCTGTTCACAAAAACACTGCTCTTTCTGCAGCTGGGGCACTTCATCGTGAACATGGCTGTAAGTGCAAATGGCTTATTAACTTCTGAAGGCATAAACGTAAAATTAGCAGAATTATCAGGTTTTTCTTGGCTTTTTCTTAGCCGCCGGAAACAGGACATTATTCAGAATAAGCCGGTAACCAGGAGAAGTGGGGTGCAGGTTAAGGTCTGTTGGCGGGTCATAAATCATATGCTGGTAGTCCTCAGGGTCATGGCCTCCGTAAAATGTCCAGGTTCCTTTACCAAACTCCCCATGTATGTATCGCGCTTCATTTGCCAGTTTAAAATCGCCCATCACCAGCACACTTGATTTTAATACCTCCTTGCGGAATGAAGTGGTCTGACCCATAAAACCCTTAATTGTTGTAGTATGGTTTTGTGTGAGCATAGCGGGCACAGGATCAAATTTGGCAGAGAATGTAAAAAGTGTAAAGTAGTCCACCCTCATATCTACCCTTCTGAAATTAGTATTATCAATATTGGAGTATTCATATTCAACCGGATTGGCTACCAGCCTGAAATCCTTGAATGCGAAGGTATTATTGTAATCAATTTTAGATTGTGCATTCGGGTCCATCGGGTCTCCGTCAAACGGCACATCGCATATGTCAACGCCATCTGCTGCCAGCGCAATATCATAACTGTCTGTAGCCGAGCACATGGCAAACATATACCCGCCGCCAGCAACAAAATCCCTTATCTTTTTGGCAATAGCCAGCTTTAACTGTGATACTTTTTTGAATCCATGTTTTGCCGCCATCGCTTCTGCCGACTTTTGATCATTCTGATACCACGTTGCCAGCCTATACTGGCCCCAGAACTTACCATACTGCCCGGTAAAATCTTCATGGTGCAGATGCAGCCAGTCGTACTTGGTCAGGGCATCGGCAAGCAGTTCATCATCATACACTTTATCAAAAGGTATTTCGGCATAGGTGAGCACGAGCGTCACTGCATCATCCCAGGGTTCTTTGTTGGGTGGTGTATACACAGCTATCCTTGGCGCCTTCTCCAGTTTAATAATATCTCCGTTAAAATCCGGATTGGCAATTTCATTTAAAATCCCGCCATACTGGCCGTCCCCGATGACTTCGTATGTTACACCCCTGAGTTTACACAGGCGCACCATGGCATCTGTATAATCCATGCTAAAGCTGCCGCCCTTGTAGTTCAGCAGCCAATCTACGGTAATATTCAGCTTTAGCGCAGCATAGGCCACACCATACGCTTTGAGATGGTTGCGCTGCCCATCGGCATCCATAGGTATAAAGAGCTTATTGGCAAAACCTCTGGTTTGAAATATAAATGAAGCGAAAATAAATAGTAGTATAACCCTGAATCTCATGGCTGCCATCCTGATAATAAAAATGTAAGATACCTATTTTTCAAATAGCCCTGTTTTTCTGAACGTGAACAGAAGGTTAAAATACAATTATTGCATGTGCGGATACAGCAGGCATGGTACGAGAAAGCAGTGTATTACTTGCCGAGCTATCGAATATTATCAGACTTATTTATTTTTACGGTTGACAACCCCTTATCAGGAAAATTAATAATTACCAATCAAAGGCCAATCATGGAATATCACGACAAAAAAGAACTCATTAATAAAATCACCACTTTTATAAACGGAATCGGGCTGGAATGCCTGGAGGGCGAATTGCCCCCATCTACTTTCCTGCCGGGTATGCATGTAGAAAATGGCCGTATTATTTATGGTTATGATCAGGTTAAATTCCCGGGCGACCTGATACACGAGGCTGGCCATCTGGCTGTAATACTCCCAGATGAAAGAAAAGTAGCCGGGCCGGAAAACATCAGTGGCAGCCTGGATCCCGGTGGAGCGGAACTGGCAGCAATAGCATGGTCGTGGGCCGCGCTCCAGCACCTGCAGCTGCCCCCTGAAGTGCTTTTTCATGAGGAAGGCTACAAAGGCGGTGCTTCCAGCCTGATCGAAAATTTCAGCGCAGGGCGTTACATCGGAGTACCAATGCTTCAGTGGCTGGGATTAACCAAAGAAGCCAAAAATGATGCAGAGGCTGACGAATTTACCTACCCTAAAATGAAAAACTGGCTCAGGAGCAATAGCAACTAAAAGCATCTGATGTTCTATGCAGCTGCAATAGAGCTCTTTAAATTGCAGGGCAGCTTACCTGCCTTGAATATTAATTTTCCTTGTACTTCATAAACCCTTTTGCAAATAATTTCTTATCTTACTGTTATAAATGAAAAACTATGAGTACGTTGAGCCAGCTGGCTGAGTCTTTGATAGGATCCGAAATTGTAAAACTGGGTAATGAGATCAGCAGGAGAGTGCGTGAAGGAGAGAAGATTTACAACTTCACCATAGGTGATTTTGACCCCGGAATTTTTCCCATTCCCGCAGAACTGGAAACAGAAATCATTCAAAGCTATAAAGAACACTATACCAATTACCCACCGGCCGATGGCCTGCCGGAATTAAGAACCGCAATAGCTGATTTCCTGCTGGAACACGCCAAAGTGCACTACCAGCCAAATGAGATTCAGGTAGCCTCGGGCGGCCGGCCGCTCATCTATGCCGCGTTCAAGGCTATTGTTGACAGGGACGATAAAGTAATTTACGCAGTACCATCGTGGAACAACAATCACTATACAGCCATGAACCATGGCGTACACTGCACCATTGACGCCCACCCCGAAAACAATTTCATGCCAACAGTGGCCGACATTCAGCCGCACATAGCAGGTGCGGCGCTGGTGTGTATCTGCACTCCGCAGAACCCTACCGGCACCACTATGTCAAAAGAAACACTGGAGGGCATTTGCGATCTGATACTGGAAGAAAACAGCAAACGGACTGGCACAACGAAGAAATTGTACCTGATGTTTGACCAGATGTATGCTTTGCTTACTTACAATGATACTGTGCATTATAACCCGGTAGCACTGCGCCCGGCAATGAAAGATTATACCATTTTCATAGACGGCATTTCCAAATCATTTGCTGCAACCGGCGTTCGTGCGGGCTGGTCAATGGGCCCCGCTAACGTAATAGGAAAAATGAGGGCCCTGCTCAGCCACATAGGCGCATGGGCACCCATGGCCGAGCAAAAAGCAACAGCTAACTATCTGCCGCAGAAAGATGCTGTTGAACGGCATTTAGCCACATTCAGAAACGAACTGAAAGGCAGGCTGGAGGACATTTACAATGGCCTGGTGAAGATGCAGCAAAAAGGGCTGCCCGTAGCATCTATAGCTCCGCAGGCTGCTATGTACCTGACTATAAAACTGGATCTGACAGGCAAGAAAACAGCCAATGGCGAAGTGCTGAATAACCAGGTTGCCGTAACTGAGTACATTCTGGACAAAGCCAAGCTGGCGATTGTACCGTTTTATGCATTTGGAGCCGGTTTTCATTCGCCCTGGTACAGGCTGAGCGTAGGCACCTGTGTAAAATCTGAAATACCTGAAATGCTGAGCCTGCTTGAACAGGCGTTGAGCGAATTGGTTTAAGATTTTATTTACACATGCTTTTGTAAATTTGGCTTTTAACCGATTTATTAGAAATGAAATTCAGTTACATCACCGGATTGTTTTTGTTGTTTGCAGCTGTATCATTCGCACAGGCAGGCAATCATAATTCAGGCAGCCATAATCAGTTTAAAAACGATCTAAAGCGACAGAAATTAAAAGGTACTGTTACAAAGGTTACAGAAACCGAATACAATGCAGCCGGCGATAGCATGAAACTAAAGGCGGTTACAAAATTCAATGAAAAGGGGAATATGAGTGAGTTTGTTACCTACTCTCCTACAGGTGCAGTACTCTCCCGCACCACCTTTGCCTACAACGACAGCGATAAACTCACCGAAGAACTGAGGTACAAAGCCGACGGTTCGCTGAATGTGAAGACCACTTGCCGCTACGACGAGAAGGGCAATATCATTGAAGAATATAATTACGACTTCAGCGGCACCTTATTTATGAAGGTGCTGTCGAAGTACGATGGCAGGGGCAACAGAATAGTAAAAGACAGTTACAATGAATTTGGCGCATTGTTTCTTAAATGCAATTCAAAATTTGACGAAAACGGCAATGAGGTATCCAGCAAAGAATACGACTCACACAAAAGCCTGAAGTTCGCGACCACCTTCGATTATGATAACGGCGACAAGAACGGCAACTGGCTGAAGCGTACCACCTACAAAAATGATGTGCCTGTTGCTGTTACCATCCGTGAGATAGAATAAAAAACCCGAGGCTACAGGCTATCGGGCCGTATTTGTTGCAGATGTACTATTCAGCCCAAAACCACGTATTCATTACTTTATCTTATCTTTACTCAAATACTTTTAGAAAAACAGACTGGTTTGGATTTTATAGATTTTGAGTTTGATGACGATTTGATGGATGGCATTGATGCCATGGGATACCGCACCGCCACACCTGTACAGGAGCAGGTAATACCACATATAATAGCTGGCAGGGACATCATTGCTGCCGCACAGACCGGCACCGGCAAAACAGCTGCATTTCTTTTGCCTGTAATACACAAACTGCTTTCTGAGCACCACGACACGCACCAGATCAATGCTATGATACTAGTGCCGACCCGTGAGCTGGCAGTGCAGATTGCGCAGACGCTGGAAGGCATATCTTACTACACGTCTATAAGCTTTATAGAGGTATACGGCGGCACCGGAGGCGCCTCTTTTGCCAATGAAAAGAAGGCACTCAGCTCAGGTGTGGATATAGTTATCTGTACACCCGGCCGTATAATCTCGCACCTGAATATGGGCTATGTAAAAATGGACGCGCTCAGGTACCTGATACTGGATGAGGCCGACAGGATGCTGGATATGGGATTTTACGAAGACATCATAAAGATTATATCGTACATGCCCAAACAGCGGCAGAACCTGCTTTTTTCGGCTACCATGCCGCCGGGCATTCGCAAGCTGGCAAATACCATACTGCACAATCCTGCCGAAATAAATATTGCTATCTCTAAACCGCCTGAACAGATTGTGCAGGAAATGTTTTTTGTGTATGATGCTCAGAAAATACCGCTGGTAAAATGGGTGTTGCAGCAAAAAGATTACAACAGTGTACTCATATTCTGCTCCAGCAAGCAAAGCGTGAAACAGTTGTATGAAGAACTTAGAAGGTCTAAATTTCCTGTAGGCCAGATTCAGAGCGACCTGGAACAGGAACAGAGGGAACAGGTGCTGCTGGATTTCAGGAGCAAGAAACTGAAGGTACTCGTTGCTACCGATATTCTGAGCCGCGGCATAGATATTGAAGACATAGAGCTGGTTATCAATTTTGATGTGCCGCACGATGGCGAGGACTACATTCATAGAATAGGCAGGACAGCCAGGGCTGCCAGTAAAGGGACAGCCTATACTTTTGTGGTACCTAAAGAGCTGCACAAATTTGATAAAATAGAACAGTTAATGGGCAGGCAGGTGGCAAGACAGGCAGTGCCCGAACAGTTTGGAAAAGCACCCGTTCCTGAGGAAGCTACAGCCTCAAAACCAAAACGAAAAAAGAACTACAACAAATTTAAACGTAAAAAGCAGTAATTGATTATTTTAATTTATATGCAGTAAATATACTGTACCGAATTATTAACATTGATATTGGCCTCGTTGAATATTGGCATTGTTTAATCCTGCCTGTCACTTATCTACTGTTTTTCAGATCAAAAAGGGGGATATATAAAACAAATAATCTATCAGTAACGCCGGTTTTTAGCTGTATTGCCAAAAAAAAGCTGTTTCGGTAAAATATTCCTTTACCATTCTCCCAAAAAGTATATTTTTGCACCATAAAATTTAAACGGATTATTCTATGTCTGAAATTGCAAATCGCGTTAAGAAAATTATCGTGGACAAATTAGGTGTTGACGAATCAGAAGTTACTCCGGAAGCCAGTTTTACAAATGACCTTGGCGCGGACTCGTTGGACACAGTTGAATTAATCATGGAATTCGAAAAAGAATTCAACATCTCTATTCCTGATGAGCAGGCTGAAACCATCACTACGGTTGGCCAGGCTATTTCGTATCTGGAAGAACATGTAAAGTAATTTGCACTAAATCTGTAACTGAAAATCGTTAAATGAACATTGGGTTAAAACGTGTTGTCGTTACGGGCCTTGGTGCCGTAACGCCATTGGGCAAAACTGTTCCTGAATACTGGGAAGGATTGGTTAATGGTGTTTCGGGTGCTGATTTTGTTAAACAGTTTGATGTTACAAAGTTCAAAACAAAATTTGCCTGCGAACTGAAAGACTTCAACCCTGAAGATTATTTCGATCGTAAGGAAGCCCGCAAACTTGACCGCTTTTCTCAGATAGCTCTCGTAGCTGCCGACGAAGCGGTTAAGTCTGCAAGGCTTACCGAAGAAGGAATAGATCACGACAGGGTTGGTGTTATCTGGGGATCAGGTATCGGAGGTATGATTACCTTCATCGAAGAGATGAAGAATTATAACTCCGGAGACGGAACCCCGAGGTTCAATCCTTTCTTCATACCTAAGCTCATATTGGATATAGCCGGTGGCCATATTTCTATGAAGTATGGTTTCAGAGGGCCTAACTTTTCCTGCGTGAGTGCCTGCGCTTCTTCTACCAATGCTATAATTGATGCACTCAACTACATCCGCCTGGGGAAGGCCGATGCATTCGTATGTGGTGGCTCTGAAGCTGTAGTTACAGAAGCTGGCATAGGTGGTTTCAATGCAATGAAAGCGCTTTCTGAAAGAAACGATGACCCGCAAACCGCCAGCCGCCCGTTCGATTTGAACCGTGACGGATTTGTACTTGGCGAAGGTGCAGGTGCCATTGTACTGGAAGAATACGAACATGCAAAACGCAGAGGGGCAAATATAATTGCCGAAGTGGCCGGCGGCGGGCTGAGTGCCGATGCTTACCACCTCACAGCACCACACCCCGAAGGGCTGGGTGCGTTTAATGTAATGAAAAATGCCCTGGCTGATGCAGGCTTGAAACCCGAAGACATTGACTACATTAATGTACACGGTACTTCAACTCCTCTGGGCGACATCAGTGAGGTTACAGCTATACAGCGCGTATTTGGAGAACATGCTTACAATTTAAACATCAGTTCTACCAAATCTATGACCGGCCACCTGCTGGGTGCCGCCGGCGCTATTGAAGCAATCGCAGGTATAATGGCTACGGTACATGATATTATCCCACCAACAATAAATCATTTTACGGACGATCCTTCTTTCGATCCCCGGCTCAATTTCACTTTCGGTACTGCTCAGAAAAGAGTGGTGAAAGCGGCACTGAGCAATACTTTTGGTTTTGGCGGGCATAATGCATCCGTTATATTTAAAAAGCCATCCGATTAGTTTTGCGGCGCCTGATCAATCGCATCTTCAAACATAATTCGTCTGACAGGCAGTTGTTACTGCAGCTGGAACATTTACTGGGATTTACACCCGGCAATATGGCCTATTATCAGCTGGCATTTATGCACCGGTCTAAGCCCGAAGATGCAACCAGCAGCAATGAGCGGCTGGAGTTTCTGGGCGATGCCATACTGGGTGCCATTATTGCCGAATACCTCTTCAAAAAATATCCTTACCAGCCGGAGGGCTATCTCACCGAGCTCCGCTCGCGCATAGTGCGTCGTGAGACGATGAACAATGTAGCATTGCGCATGGGGCTGAATAAGATGGTGCAGTACAACCAGAACGACCGTGGCCTGAGCCGCAGCCATATTTTTGGCAATGCACTGGAAGCCCTGATTGGCGCTGTGTACCTGGATCAAGGATTTGAAAAAACCCGAAAATTTATACTCAACCAGATTATTCGTGCCTACATAGACCTGGACACGATGGAAAGCACAGATACCAACTACAAAAACCAATTGCTCAGCTGGGCACAGCGCCACAACTCAGTGCTCACCTTTGATACACTCGATGAAAAAATGGACGGCACCAGAAAACTGTTCACAGTAGGTATTATGATGGATGGCAACCTCGTTGCAGAAGGCACCGGCTTCAATAAAAAAGAAGCAGGCCAGGTAGCCGCGCAAAAAGCGCTGGAGGTGCTGAAGGTGAAAGAATAATATCCCGTTACAACGGAAGGCACAACAGCTCCAATACCTACAGTTCCAGCAACGCCTTCACCGGATCTTTCCCTATCAGCAATAATTCCGGGCTTTCCAGCAGTTCTTTTACCCGTACCAGAAAACCTACCGACTCACGGCCATCTATGACACGGTGGTCGTAGCTAAGTGCCACATACATCATGGGGCGTATCTCTACCTTGCCATTAATGGCCATGGGCCTGTCCTGAATTTTGTGCATACCCAGTATTGCCGATTGCGGTATGTTGAGTATAGGCGTAGACATCAGTGAGCCAAAAACACCACCGTTGGTAATGGTAAAAGTGCCTCCGGCCATCTCATCGGGCGTGAGCTTGTTTTCCCTTGCTTTAGATGCCAGCTCCACAACTTTCTTCTCCACATCGGCCATAGACAGGCTCTCTGCATTACGGATGACAGGCACTACAAGCCCCTTTGGCGCTGAAACGGCTATGGAAATATCGCAGTAATCATGAAACAGCAGTGCGTCACCGTCTACATAGGCATTTACAGCCGGATACTCTGCCAGTGCAGTACAACATGCCTTTACAAAAAACGACATAAAGCCCAGGTTCACACCATGCGACTCTTTGAAAGTATCTTTATACTGCTTGCGTATCTCCATGATACGCGACATATCCACCTCATTAAATGTAGTGAGCATGGCAGTGCTGTTCTTTGCTTCTACCAGCCTGCGCGATACCGTCCTGCGCAGATTGCTCATCTTCTCTTTCTTCACTTCACGACCAAATGCCGCATCACCTCCCTTCCTACCAGGGTGCGACAAAGCCTCCAGCACATCGTGTTTCAGTATCCTGCCTTTAGGTCCCGATCCTTTTACCTCAGCGGGTTTCACCTGCTTGTCCGTCATGATGGCAGCGGCAACAGGCGTTGCCTTCAGGTCTTGCTTAGGAGTATCTTTTACTTTCTCTTTTTCAGTTGCTGGTGCGGCTTCAGCGGCCTTTGCAGATGCTGTTTTCTTTTCTGGCGCCCCGGCAGGTTTGGCTGCCGTTTCGTCTATCTTACACACAAGGTCACCAATGTTGAGTGTAGTCCCTTCCTGTGCCACAATATGCAGCACCCCTGCCTGCTCGGCATTCAGTTCAAACGTTGCCTTCTCCGACTCCAGCTCACACAGCACCTCATCCCTGTTCACGAACTCACCTGCTTGCTTCAGCCACTTTACCAGCGACACTTCACTGATCGACTCACCAACAGCAGGCACCACAATATCTATCATGAAAATAATTTTATACTTATGGCCGCAAAATTACCAAAGTAAAACGGGAAATGAGGCGATTGCCATCGGGAAATGATATCAGAATAAACTATCCGGTTATCAGGTAAACACAATTTCGCACAAGTTACTAATTGCGCTACGCCCCCACCAGCCATATCCCCACCCGGCACAGAAGCAACCCCACAACCACACTGGCAGCAGTATACATAAGAGCTGTTACATTCTGGCCTTTTTGCATCAGGTTTACATTCTCAAGAGTAAAAGTGGAAAATGTAGTGAACCCACCACAAAACCCTGTAGCCAAAATCAGCCATGTGCCATCAGACATTTGTTGCTTACTCAAAAGACCAAACAGCAAACCAATAAGCAAACAACCCACAACATTAATGATGAACGTGGCCATATAATTAACGGGGTTCACAAACAACCTGCCTATGATCAGGCTAGCACCATACCTGGCCATACTGCCTGCCGCCCCACCGGCACCTACAAATAATAAGGAACGTAACATTGTAGTCGTAAGTTGAAAGTCGTGAGTCGTAAGCCTGCTAGTGAGGCTTGCGATTTACACACAAAATACAAATTTCCCGATTCCCAACCACCAATTCCACCCCGATAGCTATCGGGGCCCAACCACCAATTCCCAATCCCTACTTGCCAAACTTGTTTTTAAGCAAACTCAGGGCATCATTCATGCTTAGCTCTTTGGGTTCTTTTTCCTTTGGCCTGCCAAAATCCTTTTGCGGTTTTACTTTGCCCGGCTGCTGCCTGTCTTTGCCTGTGGGTGGCTCCTGCGCCTGCTTTATAGACAATGCAATGCGCTTGCGGGCCATATCCACCTCGGTAACCACTACTGTTACTTTCTGGTTCAGTTTCAGCACCTCGTTGGGGTCAGTAATATACTTGTGCGCTATCTCTGAAACGTGTACCAGACCATCCTGCTTTACGCCAATATCTATAAATGCGCCAAACCGGGTAATATTGGTCACTGAGCCGGGGACCACCATGCCCACCTTCACATCTTCAATGCTATAGATGGCGGCAAACTCAAACGTCTGCGCTTCACTTCTTGGGTCAAGGCCGGGCTTTTTCAGCTCGCTGATAATATCCTTCAGCGTCAGTTCACCCGTTTCAGGGGTTATGTATTTTTTCGGGTCCAGCTTTTTGATCAGCTCATCATTGCCGATCAGCGTTTTCACATCTGCACCTATATCATTGGCCATAGCAGCCACAACTTTATATGCTTCGGGATGCACAGCGCTGGCATCCAGCGGATCATCACCATCCTTGATGCGCAGAAACCCTGCACACTGCTCATAGGCCTTGTTGCCCAGCCGCGGCACCTTCATAAGCTGTTTTCTGGAGGTAAACCTACCCAGCTCATTTCTGTGTGCTATAATATTCTCAGCTATCGATGGGCCTATGCCGCTTACATAACTCAGCAAATGCTTGCTGGCAGTATTAAGGTTAACCCCTACTGTATTTACACAGCTCACCACTGTCTGATCCAGGCGCTCCTTCAGTCGCACCTGGTTCACATCGTGCTGGTACTGCCCTACGCCTATACTTTTCGGGTCTATTTTCACCAGCTCTGCAAGCGGGTCCATGAGCCTGCGGCCTATACTTACTGCACCACGGATGGTTATATCTTCATCCGGAAATTCTTCTCTTGCCGTTTCCGATGCCGAGTAGATAGACGCACCATCTTCGTTCACCAGAAATACCGGCAACCCCAGGTTCAGCTTTTTTACAAACTGCTCTGTTGCCCGCCCTGCCGTACCATCGCCCACCGACACCGCCTGTATATTGTACCCCTTCACCAGCGACCTTATCTTATGCTCAGCATCTATCAGCCTGCCCGGCTCGTGAATGTATATCAGCCCGGTTTTTATCAGAGCACCCTGCTCATCGAGGCATACCACTTTACAGCCGGTGCGGTAGCCCGGGTCTATGGCCAGTATACGCTTGCTGCCCAGTGGCGAACTCAACAATAACTGTCTCAGGTTCTCAGCAAATACATTGATTGCTTCTTCGTCTGCCTTTGCCTTCAATAAGGCCCTGAACTCACTTTCAAGGCCCGGCAGCAACAACCTGCGCCACGAATCCCTGATTGCCTTTTTTAACTGCACGGCAGCTTCATTGTCTGCTTTGATGAACTGATCTTCTATCAGAGCCAGTGCATCTTCCTCTGCCGGCGAAATTGCCATGCGCAGCACGCCGTCCATAAATCCGCGCATAATGGCCAGCATACGGTGCGATGGTATCTTTGAGATGGGCTCCGAAAAATCAAAGTAGTCTTTGTACTTAATACCCTCCTGTTCTTTATCTGCCAGCACCTTGCTCTGCACAGTTGCCTGCTTTTCAAACAGATTACGGATGTGCGTGCGCACCTCAGCATGTTCGTTTACCTGCTCAGCAATAATATCCCTGGCACCCTGCAGTGCATCGTCGGCCGATTTAACCTGCTCGTTTATAAATGCGGCAGACTCTCCTGCCACATCAACGTTGCGCTGTTCCAGCAGCAGCAGAGCCAGTGGCTCCAGCCCATTCTCTCTGGCTGTCTGTGCCTTTGTTTTGCGTTTGGGCTTGTATGGCAGATACAGGTCTTCCAATGCGGCAATAGTGGTGGCCGCATTTATTTTTGCCTGCAGTTCTTCAGTCATTTTGCCCTGCTCAGCAATCGTCTTTTCTATAAATGCTTTGCGCTCGGCAAACTCTTTCTGAAAATTGGCTTCATCCTGTATCTGTTGAATCTGCACTTCATCCAGTGCGCCTGTCTTGTCTTTCCGGTATCGTGCTATGAACGGTATGGTAGCTCCTTCTGCCAGCAGCTCCAGCACCACCAGCACATCCTTTTCTCTTAAATTCAATTTAGCGGCAACGCCGCCAGCATAATCTTTCGTTTCCATCTTAAGGCTGCGAATGTATGATGTAGCAGGGACTTGGAAAAAGAATTTCTTTGGTAATGTTTAAGTGCAGTGTGTGGCAGAAATTTCCTCCCACACAGATAAACACAGTGGTATCATACCCACCGCCGTTGTTGCGGTTAGAGAATTGCGGTCAGTACCACTTTTCGTGGTAAGACCGCAACTTTCGCGCAGGAAACGCAACCTGTATTTTCAATGTCTGACTGATACTACTCCACCCAATCACAAATAAACATATTGGGCTATTGCGGTCAGCACCACTTTTCGTGGTCAGACCGCAACATTCGCGCAGTAAACGCAACCTGTATATTTCAATGTCTGACCGGTACTACTCCACCCAATCACAGATAAACACATTGGTATCATGTCCGCCGCCGTTGTTGCGGTTAGAGCTGAAGATCAGCTTCTTGCCATCTGGCGAGAACATAGGGAAAGCATCAAAACTACCATCGTGAGATATGCGCTCCAGCCCGATGCCATCTAAATTAACGAGATACAGATTAAACGGAAAACCTCTTTCGTATTCATGGTTAGATGCAAAGATCAGGCGCTTGCCATCGGGTGTAAATGCAGGTGCCCAGTTGGCCTTGCCCAGGTGCGTTACCTGGTGCGCATCTGTGCCATCGGCATTAGCCACAAACAGCTCCATTCTGGTAGGCATTACCAGCCCCTGTGCCAGCAGTTCTTTATACTCCTTTACATCAGCCTCGGTTTGTGGGCGAGATGCACGCCATACTATCTTCTTACCATCGGGCGAGAAACATGCGCCACCATCATACCCCAGTGTGTTGGTGATCTGTTTTACATTGGTGCCGTCTATGTTCATAGTATAGAGGTCAATATCGCCGTTTCGCATACTCGTGAAGATGATCTTATCTCCCTTTGGCGATATGGTACCCTCGGCATCATAGCCCGGAGTATTGGTGAGTTGCTTGGTGATCTTGCCGTTAAAGTCTGCTACATAAATATCATAGCTGTCGTAGATAGGCCATACATACTTTCTGATCTTACTTCTGTCGGGTGTGGGCGGACAAGTATCTGCGGCCTTGTGGGTAGATGCGTACAAGAAATGCTTCTTGTCGGGCATAAGGTAGGCACAGGTGGTCCTACCCTTACCTGTGCTTACCTTTTTGTAATCAAATTTACCTGTTGCTGATTTGGGGATTGTACCATAAAATATCTGGTCGCAGTCCAGGCCCTCTTTGGGGTTGGTGCGCTGAAAAGTTACATGCTCATTGTCAAATCCAAAATACGCCTCTGCGTTATCGCCGCCAGTGGTGAGCTGGCGCATGTTCTTAAAATGCTTTTCATCCGGATAGGCCAGCGGGGTTTTATCCTGCGCCTTTGCACTTAAAGAAACAATTACTAACGCCGCTACTAAGTTGATCTTTCTAAACATATAATCAGTTGCTATGTTCTAAAAACAAGTTGCAAAGCTATAACAAGCGCTAAAGAAACTTCCTGACTGGCAGGCTAAAATTGTCAGCGGATTGTAAAAGATGTAATACCCCTTGGTTAAGGTTGGCGTTTTCATTGCTTAATTTAGCAAATGGACAAAAAGTTTCTGGTGTAAAGTCCGTGTGAAGAACATTTAGACTTCAGTAACCTGATGCCGCTAATCACTTGAAAAAGGGCACTCGGCGGAGATGTGTAAGACAAAAACGAAGATGAAGCATCACAACAAAACAATAAAAAAAAGCGGTCTGCCTAGCAAAATATGTGTAGTGTGCCAGCGACCATTTGTATGGCGAAAAAAATGGGAAAAGGTATGGGATCAGGTAAAGTACTGTAGCGACCGATGCCGGGGTACAGCTAAATAGATGCAGGGTAAGAAAACTTTTCAACTTTAGTACCCTAATGCGGCTGAGTGGCAGAAAAAGGACACTCAGCAAAGAATGGGCTATAGTCTGTATTACTTTTTTTGCCTTTGTTGGCGTCCCCGCCAACAACATGTGCGGAATCCCCCGTTTGACGCAAGTCTTTTTGACTTGTGTCTAAAATCCAGCAAGCGTTTTCCACTTGCGGGTACTAAAATAATCTAACTCAGAACAAATATTCATCCACCAACTTTTTTCCATCACAATCCCGCTACGTCCTATCATAGGCCATATAGGTCACATGATAGATTTTCAATTTTGCCGTTATTATTCTAAATACGACATTTACAAAAGAGCGGCACCAGTTTTTCAGCCGGCAAAACTGCGGGAGGCAAATTTTCGCCAAAACCCGCAATTCAAATACAATCAATTGTTTATCAATTAATTACACCGCTTCTGGTTTTTCCGCCACCGGAAGAAACCGGAAGTATTCCCGCAATTTACTTCCGGTAATAACAGACTAAAAGATTGCAACAAATTCACCCAACGACCAAAATGTGGTAGCCTCAATAAGATAATTATTACCACTAACCTCACGACTCACAACTTACAACCCACGACTATCTACTACCTACTATCTACCATCTCTCAATTAACCTTTCAACTTATCAACCTACCTTTGCGCCCTCTTATGCATTACGTTACAGCCGACAAGATCAGCAAGTCTTATGGTATCAAGCCCCTGTTTACTGATATCACCTTCCATATCAGCGAGGGGGACAAAATAGCGCTGATTGCCCGCAACGGCAGCGGCAAAAGCACCTTGCTCAAAATACTGGCCGGTAAGGATACCGTGGATGAAGGCACCATATGGATACATAAAGATGTAACGGTAGCGCTGTTTGAACAGGAGCCGCAGTTTGCAGAAGAATTATCGGTACTGGATAACATATTTCATTACAAGCACCCGGTAGCCGAGGCTATGCGCAATTATGAGAAAATACTTGCCGATGGCTCTAAAGACCACAGCGAACTCTCTGCCGCACTGGCCAGAATAGACGAGCTGGGAGCATGGGATTTTGAAGCCAAAGTGCACCAGATACTCAACAAACTGAATATTGATAACCTCGATCAAAAGGTAAAAACACTGTCGGGCGGGCAGCGCAAGCGCGTGGCACTGGCGCAGGTGCTTATAGATATTGGGTTTGAGCATAAGCATGTGCTGCTGATCATGGATGAGCCTACCAACCACCTGGATGTGGCCATGGTGGAGTGGCTTGAAAACTACCTCAACCAGGAAAAAGTAACGCTGCTCATGGTTACCCACGACCGTTATTTTCTGGAAGATGTATGCGATGAAATATGGGAGCTGGATGAGCAAAACCTGTTTACCTACAAAGGCGACTACCGCGAGTACCTGGAAAAAAAAGCTGCCAGAATTGAGAACACCATAGCCAACATAGACAAGGCACGCAACCAGTACCGCAAAGAGCTGGAATGGATGCGCAAGCAGCCGCGGGCCCGCACCACAAAGTCGAGAAGCAGGCAGGATAATTTTTATGAAATAGAAGCTAAAGCCAAACAAAAAGTAGTAGACCTGCAGGTAGAACTGCAAATGAAAATGAATCGCCTGGGCGGCAAGGTGACCGAGCTGAAAAAGGTGTACAAGAGCTATGGCGACAAAGTAATACTTAAGGGTTTCGATTACACTTTCAAGAAGGGCGAGCGCCTGGGTATTATTGGTAAGAACGGTGCAGGCAAGAGTACCTTTCTGCATATGCTGCAGGGACTTGAAGCTCAGGACAGCGGTAAAATAAATATTGGCGATACGGTGGTGTTTGGCAACTTCTCGCAGCAGGGGCTGGTGATCAAAGAAGATACGCGCATCATTGAGTTCGTAAAGAATATTGCCGAGAATTTTCCGCTGGCCGATGGCAGTACACTCAGTGCATCACAGTTCCTTACACTGTTCCTGTTTCCGCCTGAGCAGCAGTATACATACCTGTCTAAACTCAGCGGAGGCGAGAAGAAAAGGCTGCAGCTATTATCCATACTGTTCCGCAACCCCAACTTCCTGATACTTGATGAACCTACCAACGATCTGGATCTCCCCACACTATCGGTACTGGAAAATTTCCTGACCGATTTTCCGGGTTGCCTAGTCATCGTATCTCACGACCGCTACTTTATGGACAGGCTGGTAGATCATCTGTTTGTATTTGAGGGAGATGGCGTGGTACGCGATTTCCCGGGCAACTACAGCAACTACCGTATAGAAGAAAAGGCGAAAGAAAAAGAAACCAAAAAGCCGGAGCAGCCCGAAGCTGAAAAACCAAAAGCAACTGAGGCAGCGAAACCTGCACCCGAGAAAAAGAAATTTTCTTTTAAAGACAAGCGTGAATACGACCAGCTTGAAAAAGATATAGCCGCACTGGAAGCAGAGAAAACCACCATTACCGAAAAAATGATGAACCCCAATCTGAATTACGACGAGATGCAGCAGCTCAGTAACCGGATTGTGTTCATCACCAACGAGCTGGAAACAAAAGAACTGCGCTGGCTTGAACTGAGCGAATATGTTTCGTAACTGCAATTGACCTTTTTGCAATATCAATGCCGGGCTAAACTGCTAAATCCCTAATTTAGCATACAAAGATTCTGTCATCAACGAGGTATTCATTTCACAGCTTAGGTCGGGCGACGAGCGGGCATTTAAAAAACTGGTAGAGGACTACCAGGAAAAAGTGTTCAATACCGCTATCTCCATGGTGCAGGATCACGGTATGGCCGAGGATATTGCACAGGAGGTATTTGTAACAATGTTTAAGTCTATCCTCTCATTTAATGCGCAGTCATCTGTCTCCACCTGGATATACCGAATTACAGTAAATAAATGCCTGGACCATCTGAGAGCCAAGTCGAGGAAGAAAAGAGGCATTTTCGGATCACTTTTTAGTGCCGATACGGGAGAGCCGGTTTCGGGTGCCGCCAGCTTCGACCACCCGGGCATAAAACTGGAGCAGCGCGAAAACGCACGCTACCTGTTTGCCGCTATAGAAACACTACCCGAAAATCAGAAGACAGTTTTTGTGCTGGCACACATAGAGGAGTTGCCGCAAAAAGACATTGCAGAGATCATGAATATATCGCTCAAGGCAGTGGAGTCGCTGCTGCAGCGGGCAAAAATAAACCTCAGAAAAAAGCTATCGGATGTGTATGACCGAAGGAAAAATAATTAAACAACGTCTAAATATGCGTTATGGAAAATAACACGCCAAAAGAAGATTGGATATCAGAAATAATGAACAGTGCCGGGAGTATCTCCAGGGCGCAGCCTGCTGTGGGTCATTATGGGCGCGTAATGGAGCGAGTTGCAAATTCCGGTGCTCCTGCCGTCCACAGCCTGCCTGTGATCAAGTGGGCGGCGGCGGCAGTATTGCTTGTGGCATTAAATCTTGCTTCGGTGTATTATTATACCGCTTCAAAGCAAAAGGCGGTGGCATCTGTAGGTAACGAAAATCCAATTGCTGCATCTTTGGAGGTTTCATCAACTTATAATTACTGATTATGAACAGCAACAGAACATTCTATATTTTACTGGTAACGGTAGTGCTGCTGGTGATCTGCAATATTGGGCTGATGTTCACAATCTGGCACAAACCGCACCCCGACGGGCCGCCACCTCCGCCGCCGGGCGGCCACGGGCCAAGAAATTTTGTGATTGAACACCTCAATCTCAATAACGATCAGATTTCAAAATACGACCAGCTCATTAAAGAGCATCAGCAGTCTATGACCGATCTTCGCCAGAGCGCAGCCGGGTTGCGTGCAGTATTATTTGCCGCGTTAGAGAGACAAGACACTCACTTTACCGACTCCGTGGCCAGCCTTATTGCCGGCAAACAGAAAGAAATTGAGCTGGTAACCTACGCCCACTTTGGTCAACTGAGAGCGCTCTGTACTGACAGTCAGAAAAAAGGCCTCGATAACATTATGTCTGATGTCATAAAAAAAATGAACGGAAGCCCTAACCGCCCCGCCGACAGGCCCGGCCCGCCACCCGGCGATGGGCATGAGGCACCTCCACCTCCGCCCGGCAACTAGGATGATTTGATGGTTTTTTTAAAATAGCATTGATTTTCAGGTATCTACAAAATCTGCCGGCAAAACACATAATTAATATTTTGTTTTTTTAGCCTGATAATATTTTAATGTTAAAAGCTTGCTATAGATTTTGACTATATCATTTATAAATGTATATTTGTCAAAATTTCCCTCCATGACGATCACCCAGATAGAATACGTAGTAGCAGTGGCCACCTACAAAAGTTTTGTGGCAGCCGCAGAAAAATGTTTTGTTACGCAGCCCACACTGAGTATGCAGATCCAGAAACTGGAGGATGAACTTGGAGTGAGGATATTTGACCGTAACAAACATCCTATTGCTATCACAGAAATGGGCGAACTCATCGTAGCGCAGGGCCGTGTGGCTCTTGCAGAGTGTGAGCGCATCAACGAGATCATACAAACACAGCAGAAGGCAATATCAGGCGTATTCAGGTTTGCAGCAATACCTACCGTGGCACCTAACATACTGCCTGGCCTGCTTGAAAATTATTCAAAAAAATACCCTTCCATCAAGTTGCATGCATCAGAGATGGAAACCAACCAGATCATACTGGCACTACGCAACAATGAGATTGATGCCGCACTGCTGAGTACGCCGCTGGAGGAGAAAGACATAAAGGAATACCCGCTGTTTTACGAGACGTTTGTAGGCTATTTTTCAGAAAAAGAACCTGCGCTCAAAAAACGTACCATCACCCCCGATGACATTGTGCTGGACCGCATCTGGCTGCTCAATGAGGGTCATTGCATGCGCAATCAGATCATTAATCTCTGCAGCGAGCAGGTGCAGAAAATGCAGGGCGAGCGCCCTTACCGCTATGAGTCGAGCAATGTAGAAACACTGCGCCGGATGGTAGAAAAGAATGGCGGCATGACAGTGCTGCCTGAGCTGGCTACAATTGAATTTTCTGAAGACCAGATAGAGCACATCAGGTACTTTGAAGAACCTGAGCCCGTGCGCGAAGTAAGCCTGGTTACCAACGGCCACTTTGTGCGTATGAGCATACTGCAGACGCTTATGGATGAGATACTGCTGCTGGTACCTGAGAAAATGCGCGTTCAGAAAAAGAACAGAAAGGTACTGCGCATACAGAGCGCCAAACTTCATATCTGACCTGCCTATTTTACTGAGCTTGTCAGCACCCTGTTCAGGCCTGATTTGTGTACTTTATAATCCGGGAACACAGATGCAAACACCTGTAGTACATTGTCCCAATCGGCGGGATTGTTTATGAGGTAGTTGAAAGCAATGTGGCCGCCGGGGTTGATTGCGTTTTTACACTGAGTAAAGAAGGCCTCTGTTAATACGAAGTCCGGCACTACCCTGCCAATAAAAATATCGCAGAAGATGAGGTCAAATTTCAGGGTATTCTTTTCCATGAATACGGAGGCATCGGCACAAATGGGCACTACTCTGTCAGCCATACCTGCCGGCATTAGTTCGGTTGCCCAGTTCAGTACTACTTTGTCTTTTTCTACCAGTGTAAAATGTGGTTTGCAGCCCTTGCTATCAAGCACATACGCTATACTCGCCAGCCCTGATCCCAATGCCAGCACCTGCCTTATTTCAGGCAGGTAATTCTTGAGTGCCTTAGCAGCCATAACAGCCGGCAGGTACCTGTCGCCATCTGAATACAGAGCTTCCCTGTCTGCCAGTTGCAACTGGTTGGAGTACAGGGTTACCTCCAGAAAGTCATTGCAATCACCGGCACCACGCCGCAAGGGTACAGGATACAGGTAACTCAGCAGCCTTTTGTATACAGGTATTTTGATACGCTATCAGTTGAACGCAAAAAAGGAATTAATCAAAAATACACTAAAGAACGGAAAATGAGGACGTAACTGTAACATAGCTAAGACAGCCAGGCATAAGTTGTACTGAAGAGATCAGGTATGCGGATTCCGAGGGTATTCAGATAGAATCAACGCTCATCATTGGTTCTGCGCCTGCGGAACAGAGGCACCTTACTCTCATTGCCATTGATCAGTCGGCTGATGTTCTTATGGTGCGTAAGTACCACCAGAAAAGCTGTGGCTATAGCGAACAGCCTGTAGCTCAGTTCCTGAGCATGGGCGCTGAAAATTGACAAGATAAGCAAAGGGAATGCGATGCTGGCAGCTATAGAACTTAATGAAACATATCGGGTGATAATGAGCATGAGCAAAAACACCAGAACCAGGCTCACCGCCACACTCCACTGAATTGAAAGAATCATGCCAAAAAGCGAGGCTATTCCTTTGCCTCCCCTGAAGTCTGCCCAAATGGGGAAGATGTGGCCAAGAACTGCCGCAAGCCCTAAGAATATCTGAAGATTTACAAAAGGCTCACTTTGTGGTACAAGGGTTGAGAACAGAGCCAGTTTAACAGCAATAAAGGCTTTGAACATGTCTATGGTCATTACTGCCGCGCCTGCCTTTGAACCTAATATTCTGAATGCATTTGTCGCTCCTGCGTTGCCGCTCCCGTGTTCCCTGATGTCTATTCCAAAAACCCACTTACTTACCCAGACTGCCGTAGGAATAGAGCCCATCAGGTATGCTATAATTAGAAGAATTGCTAGTGTCATTATTGCTTGCTGATTATGGGGGAAAACAAAAATAATCGTTCCCGATCAAATATCCTAATGCCAGTATCAACAATTGTGAATCTGTTAAACAGGAATTTTAACATTTAAATATTAATCAGTACTTAATAAAACTGAGGGATATCCAACCGTTTTGCTCCATATACCCTGTACTCTGAAAGCCGTTGCTGCCAGCAGATGTAGTTATTATTTCCCGGTCATCTACCAGCAGCCCGCTCATAATTATTAGCCCACCTGGTGTTAGCTTTTCTGCTAACGTGGGCATATACTGCAGCAGTATGTGCCTATTGATATTAGCCAGTATTAAATTATAACTATCCGCAATTTCAAGTGACCCTTTTTTAACAATTATCTTTTTGCAATTATTTCTGGCTATGTTCTCTTCAGCGTTCTCTACACACCAGTCGTCTTTGTCAATGGCGGTAATTGAGGCAGCACCTAGCAATTCTGCCATAATAGCGAGAACACCTGTACCTGTTCCAAAATCCAGCACAGAAAGATCCTTCATTGGCAAATCTTTCATCATCAGCAACATCAGCTGCGTGGTAGCATGATGGCCGGTACCAAATGACATTTTGGGAGTAATAACTATTTCATAGGGCGTAGCCACTTTTATGTCATGGAAATCAGCTCTTATCGTACAAAAACCTTCCACCACCACCGGGGAAAAATTGGATTCCCATACTTCGTTCCAGTTTTGCGATGGCACGGATTCTGCTTTATATCCAACCCGTAATTCTTCCGCAAGACTGCGAACGGCGGGCTCATCAAACTGATTACTCTCAATGTAAGCCAGCAATTGACTATCTGACTCCTCAAAACCATCAAAACCCATCGTTAGCAGCTGTGCCAGCAGCATATTGCTCTGCTCTTCGCTGTTTACTGTGAAAACTACTTTGGTAAATACCATATTGCTGCTTGAAAAACGGGACTATCTTGTTCCTCTTCTGATTAGCTTGATTGCAAGCGCCAGAATTACACCTCCGGCTGTTGCGGTAAGTATCAGGTTGATCCAATGATTGCCTGTTATATTGAGCATATTGTGAAACAGCCTCTGCCCTATGTAGCCGCCCACTATACCAATAACAATATCCAGCAAAAGGCTGCTGCTGTCTGAATTTACAATCATTCCAGCAAGCCATCCGGCGATTGCTCCTATAATAATGATCACTAAGATTTCTGGCATAAGCGTATGTATTTAAATCAATAAAGGTTACACAAATGTGCAACCTTTATTTCTGTGAAAAAATTATGTTCGAAAGAATTAATCGTCGTTATTATCCGCTTTTGCAGGTTTTTTACCTGGTGCAGCTGGCTCGTCATCATCTTCTGGATTCACACTCAGATTTTTCTGCTGTTCGTCCATTGTGCCTTTCAATGCGCTGTTATACAGTACACGCCTTGTTGGTACATCAGTGATAATTCTGAATTCTGTACGACGGTTAAGCTGACGCCCTTCCGGATTATCCTTGCCATCTAAAGCATTAGGCGCAGCTGCATTCTTAGCTCCAAAACCTTTTGCGGTAAGCCTGTTTCTGTCTATTCCACCTTTTTCAAGATAGTCAAGAACTGACTGTGCACGGCGCTGAGAAAGTGCCAGGTTATATTCGTCTTTACCTTTTGAGTCAGTATAAGAGTAAATTTCTACAGTGATAGATGGGTTATCAACCAGGAAATGAATTACAGAATCAAGTGACGCAACAGATTCAGGACGCAGCGTTGCCTTATCGTAATCATAGTAAATATTATGAACGCTGAAACTATTTTTGATACTATCCAGATAGATGGTAACATTTACAGTATCATCAGGATCCGAACGCTTAATCTCCATAGTGCTTACAGAAGAACGGGTAGAAGTATAACCCGGTTTGTCGCCTGTGAGGATATAACTGTGAGTACGGGCAATGTGGAAAATGAAATTACCGTCTTCAGAGTTGTATGTGTTCATTTCACCCTTCTGATCAGTCATTTTAACAACTGTCTGCGGCATGAGTTCCTGATTCTTTTTGCTCAGTACTTTACCAATAATAGTCAGCTTAGGTTCGTTCTGAATCCTCCAGATATCATTACAGCAAGTAGGATTTTTCAATGCGAAAGAACCAATACGGTTTGAAACCACGTATGCATCTGGTTTTCCTACAGGATCCTTTACATAATACAGCTCATCAGCAGAAGTATTGATCGGGTAACCCAGATTGCTTACGGCAGTATAGCGTGATGGACCACCATCAGCAGCGTAAATATCAAAACCACCGAAAGATTTCAGGCCATTGGTAGCAAAGTAAAGCTTGTTCACGCGAGAGTCGTAGTATGGAGTGATCTCATCGCCAGTAGTATTGATTTTCTTACCACAGTTCTGAGGGCGACGGTAAGAACCGTTCCTTGGATCAACAACTGAATACCAAATATCGTATCCGCCCCTTCCCTGAAGTTTACGGTTTGAAGAGAAGAACAGTACTTCTTTTTTACCCACCTTAGCAATCCATGGCATTGTGTTAGAAGAACCTTCTTCGTTCACATTACCCGGAACCAGCTCAGCCGGACCCCATTGTTCTGCTGCAAATTTAGAAACGTAAATTCTGCAGGTAAAAATCATGGTGTCGCCTTCTGTACATTTAGAGAAATAAAACCTATCTCCTCCAGGCGAAAAACAACCATTAGCAGTGTGCTCATTAGGGTCGTTGAAATTACCGTCGTAGAAAGGTAATGGCCACTGGAAAGAGTCTACAACCGGGCCAGGCTGCTTGTGAGAATACAGGAAATGCTCTTTGTAGTGAAGCTTGTCGTAAATATTAGCTTCAATTATTGCATTGCGGCCCATTGTTGAGAACAACAGTGCAGTATCACCCAGCGGCAAAGGAGAAAGCTCTGTATAAACAGTATTCACGTTTGGCCCAGCGTTGAGCATTGTCACAGCCTCAGGATTTTTGATAGACTGAATAGCCATCTGACAACCTTCAATTTCAACTTTTGCTTTCTTCTTCAGCTCCTTCATAGTTTTTGGAGCCTGAGTCCTGTCTACATTGTTGAGAATAGCAGGATCAATATTTGCATCTTTGTTTCCGCCTGCTGCAGATATCTTCTTGTTGTCTTCGAGAAATTTGTTGAACCAAACAATCGCCAACTGGTACTCTCCCTGCTGCTTCAGCATCTGGCCTGCGTAGAACGAAGAAAGCGGGAATACTTTCTTCCCTAGGTCGTATGCTTCCATATAGTAATGCGCTGAAGGCACATAGTCGCGTGTTGCCCTGTAGCAATAAGCGAGTTGGTATGTTAGTGTAGGATTTCTTTCGTCGTTAGCTTTTAACTGCTGATAATAATCAATAGCGTTGAAATAACTACCCTGCCTGAACAGGTCATCGGCCCACTTCAGTTTTCTGGCATCGGATAACTTCCCTACAGGATCATTTGCCTTGTTTCTATACTTTCTGGTATTCTGAGTCTGCGCAACAGAATCATATTGAGCAGCAACAAGTAATGTCACAAAAATAATAAACAGCCAATTTTTTCTCATGTGCGTGAGCGTTGTTAATGGATATAAAAGTATAACTTGGTTTTAAAAAAAAGAAGGGCTTTTAAAAAAATCTTCAGCCCTTCACCTGATTATCTCTATTTTTCTTAGAATCTAGAGCAAGGAATAGTCCTGTTTTTAGCGAACTTAAGCGGGTACGGCGCTATGTATTTAATAGCTATTTCCATTCCGCCATTACCATTGCTTGATGTATTCAGAGTAGATATATTATAATCATATGCAATACCTATACGCAATCCTTTAAATTCAACACCTGCACTGATCATAGTAGCATCGCCGCTACGATACCATGCGCCCAAAAACACAGCGGTTGAGAAGTTGCTGTAACCTGTATTATCACCTACTTCATAATGGAATTCATTACCTACAATCATCTCAGTTGCCGAAGCCTGGCTCTGATACAGCAATGCAGGGCGAAGGCTGAGGCGTGGCCCAGTGATCCAGTTTACACCAATCTCACCTGTATAACGCATATCCAGGCCGGTTTTGCTGTTCTTTTTCTTTTCTATGGCATCATTTGGCTGGTTGATATTGTTGGCAGCGGCTCCAATAGTGTACCCAAATTTAGGGCTACCATGCGAGAAACAAATACCGGCATTAATCAGATAGTAATTGACTGAATTACCAATACCTAAATGGTACTCCTGAGACTTGCCGGGAGTAAACGTGCCATTCTCATACTCATCTCCAAAATACAATTTTGACAGGTCAATGCTCTTCTGAGCATAGCCGCCCTGTATACCGAAAGCCAGGTCACTGCCTGTTTCACCGGCACTTCCGTAGGCACCAAAATACTTGTGGTATGCAACAGATAATAACCCAGTGAAATTGGACAAATTACCATCACCTGCCTGGTCTTTGTACAGCTGTAGGCCGGTTGACAAATAATCGCCGTTGCGCTCGATTACCAATGGTAAATCCACGTACCCACCATAAGTCACATAAGGCACAGTTACGCTTGCCCACTGATTCCTATAAATGGCTCCAGCACGTACTTTACCGGCAAACATACCCGTGAATGCAGGATTGATAACCAACGGCTGCATGTCGAACTGACTAAAATGAATATCCTGGGAATAAGCTATAGGTGCCGCCAACAAAAGCGCTGCCGCTACACTTAAACGAGCAATGAGATTTCTCCTGATCATTTTTTTAATTAATTATCGTTTATCGTTGTAAAATTACTTTATTAATTTTGTGTTTCCACGTTTTTGGAATATTTTTCCTGAACAGCCTGCTTTTACTTTGCAATTGCTGACCATGTTTCAAAGTATTCCCGATGGGTACTGTATCTTCCATGCAATCGCCAAAGTACAAGGCAAAAACACCAAAAAACACTTCCCCCAACGGTTGAAAATACTGAAATAATTCAAAACAGCAATGCTTTTCTACAAAATTTTATATTCCTCATTCACTTAGGTGATGTTAAACATTATCCAAAAGTGCTTAAAACCTGCAAAAATCAATTGATATTATAACAATTTCCAACTGACAGCCAAGCCAATTCGCATTGTAAATAAATTAATTCAATTCCTTTTTTTGCAGACATACACCCCCAGATAAAGACCAATTGCCTTCCACAAAACATTGATACAAGAATGCAACAATTAGGAGAAGGAAATGCCAAACCAAAACCACTCAATAAAAAGACAGTATTAAAAAGAAAAACGTTTGCCAGCAAAAGGAAATAAAATATTCGCATTATATTTCAGTCACTATATCAACTCCTGCTCCAAAATATACTCCGGTCAGCAACTGATTTCTCAATTTAAGTTTAAATAGCGTATTTTTACTTCGTTATAAGCTACATGGCTAAATCAACCAAAAATACCAAATCGGCTGCTGCGGCATCTGAGAAACCATTGCCACTACACGCTGACAGAAAACGCCAGATTCAGCTTGGATTTGGAATTTTCTTCATGCTTACAGGCGTATTTATTTGTTTTTCCATAATAAGCTACTGTTTTACCTGGAGCACTGACCAAAGCAACCTGATAGCGGGCCAGCCTATGTGGCAGTTTCTGCTGCACGATCATAGCCCAGTTGCTAACTGGGGCGGCCGGCTGGGTGCTGCACTCTCTCACCAGCTTGTATTTAAAGGCGCGGGTATAGCTTCTCTTGTTATTGGCATTGCAATAGCGGCACTGGGCACTCATATGATCTATGATCAGAAAGCAGCTCCTGTAATGCGCTATTCGAGGTGGCTATCAATTATTTTGCTGCTCACAGCTCCTGCACTTACTTTCCTGATGCCTGACGCAACATTTCCAATTGGCGGCGCGCTGGGCAAGGCCAGTATAGAATATCTGAAAGGATTACTTGGCTATATGGGGACCGCCATGCTGCTGATTTCAACGATTCTGTTTTTTGTGTTTGTAATTTTTGCTCTGGACCTGAAACCATTGCTGCGCAAAATGCGTTCACATGCCAATAAAATTTCGGATGCACTGACTCCTGAGCCTGTAGCTATTAATAACGATGCAGGAAGTACAGAAACAGAAACGTACAATGAAGAAGCCGCAATTGCTCCGGAAGCCACAGGC
The DNA here is from genome assembly GCA_900299255.1 of Sphingobacteriales bacterium. GTDB lineage: Bacteria > Bacteroidota > Bacteroidia > Chitinophagales > Chitinophagaceae > Nemorincola. Next base: position 1,510 of record OMJB01000049.1, on the reverse strand, counting down.
AACGAATTGTATACCGGCGACTTTAACTACGGCGGGGTACCGATACCGGGCAATTCAGGCAAAATACCAGATACTCACAAACAATGGGAAATGACCCTGGCTGAAAAACAACAGGAAGAACCTGAACAGGAAGTACAAGAAGAAGCTGAAGAAGAACTGTCGGAAGATGAAATAGCATATAATAAATTTCTGGAAGAAAAAGAACAGGAGCTGCATGAACAGCGTAAACAAACTGAAGCAGATGGCCTAGAGTTTTCGTACGTTGTAAAACAGGTTGAAGAACCGATGATCAAGCATGGAGACCACATCTCTATTGCAGACAATGAACCATTTGCACCGGAAGAAAGCCTGCGCAGCTACAAACACCCAACGCTGGACCTGCTTGAAGACCGCGTACAGGAGGCCATTTCGCTCAATAAAGAAGAACTGGAACGCAACAAAGACCAGATTATCACAACGCTGAAAAGTTTTGGAATAGAGATAAAGACCATTACCGCTACAGTGGGACCTACTGTAACACTATACGAAATAGTACCTGCCGAAGGTGTGCGTATATCCAAGATCAGGAATCTGGAAGACGATATAGCACTTAACCTTGCGGCGCTGGGCATACGTATCATAGCCCCCATACCAGGCAAGGGCACAATAGGTATTGAGGTGCCTAATGCCAACAAACAGATAGTGCCGATGCGGGCATTGCTGGCAAGCGATAAGTTTGTAAATAACAAAATGAGCCTACCCATTGCGCTGGGTAAAAAGATTGACAACGAAAACTACATAGTGGACCTTGCTACTATGCCACACCTGTTAATGGCAGGTGCCACAGGGCAGGGTAAATCGGTGGGTATTAATGCGATACTCGTTTCACTGCTGTACAAAAAACATCCGTCGCAGTTAAAATTTGTGATGATAGACCCGAAGAAGGTTGAACTCTCTATTTACAAGAAAATAGAAAAGCACTTTCTTGCAAAACTGCCCAATGAAACTGACCCTATTATTACAGATACCAAGAAAGCTATTTACACACTGAAAGCACTGTGTGATGAAATGGATAACCGCTACGAATTGCTCAAAGAAGCGGGAGCCAGAAACATAAAGGAATACAACGAAAAAATTGTTAACAGGAAGATTAAGAACCCTGCGGAACATAAATACCTTCCTTTTATAGTGCTGGTAATTGATGAGTTTGCTGACCTAATCATGACTGCAGGCAAAGAAGTGGAAATGCCCATAGCACGACTGGCTCAGCTTGCGAGAGCTGTGGGTATACACCTGATCATTGCCACACAGCGCCCTTCCGTAAACGTGATTACAGGTACTATCAAGGCTAACTTCCCTGCCCGCATAGCTTTTAAGGTATCAGCTAAGGTTGACTCAAGAACTATTCTGGACATAGGCGGTGCCGAACAGCTCGTTGGCCGTGGCGATATGCTCGTATCGCATGGTAGCGAACTGCTGCGCCTGCAGTGTGCTTTTGTAGACACTCCCGAGGTAGAAGAAATTGTTAATT
>OMJB01000048.1 GCA_900299255.1 Sphingobacteriales bacterium | reverse complement strand
GTTATTGTTGCAGAGCTTGGCAGCGTGATTGCGTAAGTGAAAGTAGGCTCACCTGATACTGTGAAGGTAGCTGCTGTAACAGTACCGGTATTAGCTGGCAAAGTAACACCACCGGCACCACCTGTGGTACGTGTACCTGCAGGAGCCAGGATGGTAGTACCTGCTACTGTAGCAGAAACGGCTACGTTACCGAAGTTCATATCTACTGTCTTAACGATAGTGATAGGAGTGATGATGTTGGCTGTTACAGAAGCTGTAGCTGAAGCCTGTGCGAATGTGCTGTTAGCGAAACCTAATACAGCGGCAGTGATTGCGAGTGATTTTACGATGTTTTTCATTTTGTTTAGTTTTAGTTTGTTTGAGTTAATTGATTTGTTTGACAGCACTAATACCAATGGCGTGCCAGAAATTTAAAATATTGATTATCAGCTACTTATGTTTTGGCACGGCGCCAATTTTGTCCACATGGTGGACAAGATTTCTGAAAAACGGAATTTCCCGGAATTGTTAACGGATCCGAGTAGAAGTTCGATACAGTAACGGTAAGCCAATGAGCCCGCTCTTTAGTTGACTTTTCGCTAATTTGCAGCCCCGATGAATTTGGAGGTGTTGCAGGGTTTGTACCAGAATGATATCCGCTTAAAACAAATAGCGGCTGGGATCACATTGCCCGGACATAAATTAAGGGTCTATTTAGACAACCTACGTGGCTCTTCCATCAACTTTATTGCTGCAGCTATATGGAAAAATACGGATGTTAACCACGTATTTATCCTGAACGATAAAGAAGAAGCCGCTTATTTCCACAATGACCTGGAGCACCTCACTAAAGGCCTGGATATCTTTTTCTTTCCTGATTCCTTTAAACGCACCGGTTATTTCAATGAACTGAACAGCAGCCACGTTATGCTGCGCACCGAGGCGCTCACTAAGTTTACCGGAAAGAAAGTAAACAAGAAAGTACTGGTGACCTATCCTGAAGCTTTGTTTGAGCGGGTTGTCAATCCGTCATCCCTGTCTGATAATATGATCAGTATTAAGGTGGGCGAAACGCTGGATGTTGATGCCCTGCTAGAGCAGTTTGTATCGTTGGGTTTCAAATGGGAAGATTTCGTGTATGAGCCCGGGCAGTTTGCCATGAGGGGCGGCATACTCGATATCTATTCATTTGGTAATGAGCACCCCTACCGTATTGAGCTATTCGATACAGAAGTAGACAGTATACGAATATTCAATCCGGAGACACAGCTATCTGAGCGCAAACTGCTACAGGTTTCTATCCTGCCCAATATCGAAACCAAATTCGAGACAGAGGAAAAGATTTCACTGCTGGAGTACCTGCCGGAAAACACGGTCATCTGGGCCAAAGACCTGTCGTTTACAACGGGCAGGCTGGCAAAAATGGCTCAGGACCTGCCAGAGAAAATGGAAATAGGCCAGACAGCCATTGACCACGAAGAAGCAATGCTGAAAGAAATTTCTAAGGCAGACTTTGAAACCGGCAACGACTGGCTGGAGCGCATCAAACAACGGCACTTGATAGAATGGTACAACCATTCACTGGCTAAGATTACCGGCGACGAAATTGACGCTACTTTCCTGTTCGCCACCGAAGAGCAGCCTGTATTCAACCGGCAGTTCAATATGCTGATTGCCGACCTGCAGAAACGGATAGCACAGAACTATGTTGCCTACATTTTTGCGGAGAACCCGAAACAACTGGAAAGGCTCAGAAGCATATTTGATGATGTAAACGCAAGCATACTGTTTGTTCCGGTCAGCTCTCCCATCAGTAAGGGATTTATAGATCACGATAAAAAAGTGATCTGCTATACAGACCATCAGATATTTCAGCGTTACCATAAATACAATGTAAAGCAGGCGTACTCAAAAAGCAAGGCGCTGACTCTGCGTGCGCTCCGCGAATTAACCCCCGGTGATTTTGTAACTCACATAGACCACGGTGTGGGTGTATACAGCGGCCTGCAGAAAATAGAAGTAAACGGCAGTGTGCAGGAAGCCATCCGCATTCTGTACAAGGACAACGATGTACTCTATGTCAACATCAACTCACTGCACAAGATCAGCAAGTACACCGGCAAGGAGGGTACCTCGCCACGTGTGAACAAACTGGGCAGTGACGCATGGCAAAAACTCAAAAACAAAACCAAGAAGCAGGTAAAAGATATTGCCGCTGACCTTATCCGTTTGTACGCCAAACGAAAAGCCTCGGAGGGTTTTTCATTTTCCCCGGACAGCTATCTGCAAACCGAACTGGAAGCATCCTTCTTTTATGAAGATACGCCAGACCAGGGCAAGGCCACTGCCGACGTGAAACGTGATATGGAGTCGCCGGCACCTATGGACCGCCTTGTTTGCGGAGATGTGGGCTTTGGCAAAACCGAGATCGCTGTTCGTGCTGCATTCAAAGCAGTAGGTGACAGCAAACAGGCTGCAGTGCTGGTGCCTACAACTATACTTGCGTTTCAGCACTATAACACCTTTAAAGAAAGGCTTAAGGACTTTCCGTGCAATGTAGACTACGTTAACCGCTTCCGCTCAGCTAAGGAAAAGAAAGAGATATTCAAAAAGCTGGAAGAAGGCAAGATAGATATTGTAATAGGCACCCATGGCCTGCTGGGCAAAGAGGTTAAATTTAAAGACCTGGGCATACTGATTATTGATGAGGAACAGAAATTCGGGGTAAGTTCAAAAGAAAAACTAAGGGAGCTGAAAGCCAATGTGGACACCCTGACACTGACGGCTACGCCGATACCACGCACTCTGCAGTTCTCATTGATGAATGCCCGCGACCTTAGTATCATTAATACACCACCACCTAACCGCCAACCGGTGCATACCGAGGTGCTTGTATTTGACGAATTTGCGATCCGCGATGCTATCTATTACGAAACCGAGCGCGGCGGACAGGTGTTCTTTGTACACAACCGTGTGCAGAGCCTGCCGGAAATGGCGGCACTGCTGCGCAATCTATGCCCCGACCTGCATATAGGCATGGCTCATGGCCAGATGGAGGGGCACCTGCTGGAGGAAGCACTGTATGACTTCATAGAGCGCAAGTACGATGTGCTTTGCTGTACCAACATTGTAGAAAGCGGCGTGGACATTGCCAATGCCAATACTATCATCATCAACAATGCACATCAGTTTGGCCTCAGCGACCTGCACCAGTTGCGTGGCCGTGTGGGCCGCAGCAATAAAAAGGCATTCTGCTACCTGGTGGCTCCGCCTATGAGCCTGCTGCCAAACGACAGCCGCAAACGCCTGCAGACGCTTGAACAGTTTAATGAACTGGGCAGCGGTTTCCAGATTGCTATGCGCGACCTGGATATACGCGGTGCAGGCAATCTGCTGGGTGGTGAGCAGAGCGGCTTTATTGCTGAAATAGGCTTTGAGATGTACCAGAAAATACTGGCCGAGGCTATGCGCGAACTCAAAACCACAGACTTTAAAGACGTATTTAAAGACGAGCTTGACCGCAAAAAAGACTACGTTACTGACTGCACCATAGATACCGACCTGGAAATACTGATACCCGACAGCTATGTAGAAAACATAACTGAACGCCTCTCCCTCTACACCCAGCTCGATGACCTGGAAACCGATGCCGAACAGGAGCTATTTGCACTGGAGCTGCAGGACAGGTTTGGGCCTATACCGGAGCAGGTTAAAGACCTGTTTACTACCCTGCGCTGCCGCCGCATGGCCTGCGACCTTGGTTTTGAGAAGCTGATCCTTAAAAACTGGCAGATGCGCCTTTATTTTGTCAGCAACCCTGACTCACCCTACTTTGAATCAGAAACATTTAACCACATACTCGATTATATACAAAAGCGAACCAAAAACGCCCGCCTGAAACAGGTGGGTAAAAACTTTTTGCTGGTGGTAGATAATATGAAGAAAATGAAGGATGTAGCCAGTTTCCTGGATGCCCTCACCATCAAACAACCCAGCGAGCTATCTGCTTAGTGACCAAACCCACCCGCAGAAAATTGCGGGAAATCTTCCGGTCACTTCTGGTTCAGGAACACCCAGAAGCAATCTAAAACATTGATTTGCAATATATTACACCAAAACTTCCGGTTTTGGCTGAAAAATCTGATTCGGAAGTGTAAAGAAGCAATTCCCGGTTTTGGCTTTGAAGCCTTGCGCTCAAATCAACGTTTAAAGTACCGGCAGGCCTGAGCATACAATTCGAAAACAATCATGCTGTTGCTTGAAAATTGCCCACTTTTTCAGCAAACTATTTTCTCCCAGCTTTTTATTGATAATCAATAAAATAACACTGCAAAATTGCTCATTCTTTGCTCACTTTTTGCACACTCAACTGTTGGTCATGTTTTAACAGCAAAGGCCGGAAGACGCTAGGTTTCAAAGAGTGCACCTATATCATTACTTATAGCAAAAATCGTGCAGTAAATATTTGCGGCAATAACGAATATCCATGACAGGACTTATATGGCCTATGACGGGACGTAGGTGGCCTGTGATGGGAAAAAGTTTTGTGGTTGCTTTTGTATAGGGTAATAGCCCGCCTCCGCTGAAGCCTTCGTTGAAACTGCGGCTTCTGAAAGAGATAGCTTCGGACGGGTGATAGGAGATTGCCACCCACAGGGGCGTAGTCGGAGACAAACACCTAAACCAGAAAATTTTTTGAAGGTAAAACCAAGAGGTAACAGCCTGGCGCGCGGTTGCTGGCGGGGATGCCAGCAACGGCGGGGCTTCGCATTGAGTATCGAATTTCTACTCAATTCTACAACTCCTTCCTCAACCTAGCCACCGGTATATTGAGCTGTTCGCGGTACTTGGCTACTGTTCTGCGGGCTATATTGTAGCCTTTTTCCATGAGCATATCGGTGAGGTGCTCATCAGAGAGGGGCCGATGTTTGTTTTCAGCCGAAATAAATTCATGCAGCATACTTTTTACCTCGCGGGTAGATACTTCCTCTCCGCTGTCTGTCTGCAGTGCCTCAGAGAAAAAGTATTTCAGTTTGTAGGTGCCATACTCTGTCTGTACAAATTTGCTGTTGGCCACTCTGGATACGGTAGATACATCGAGGTTGGTCATTGCGGCAATATCCTTCAGAATCATCGGTTTGAGCGCACTCTCATCGCCCGTTACAAAAAACTCGTTCTGGAAGTTCATTATGGCCTGCATGGTGTGCAGTAGCGTATGCTGCCGCTGCTTGATAGCATCAATAAACCACTTGGCAGAGTCCAGTTTCTGTTTAATGAAAATTACTGCATCGCGCTGCTGCTTGTTCTTCTTCTCACCCCGGTCGTAGGCTTTTATCATCTCCCTGTAGCCCTCAGAAATGCGCAGTTCGGGCGCATTCTTTGAGTTCAGCGACAATTCAGGGACACCGTTGTTGTTGAAAACAAAAAAATCGGGGATGATGTAATTCTCTGCTTTGTTGGTTACTGCAAATGCTGCACCCGGCTTGGGATTCAGCTTAATAATAATGTTGATTACTTTTTTAAAATCCTCATCGTTGAGGTCCAGGTGCCTCTGTATCTTTTCGTAATGCTTCTTGATGAATTCGTTAAAGTGCTTATCCAGAATTTCTATTGCGTTCCTTACCGGCTTGCCGTCAGGCATACGCTTAAGCTGCAATATCAGGCACTCCTGCAGCGTTACCGCACAAATTCCCGGCGGATCAAACAATTGGATTTTGCTTACCAGCCCAGCTATCTCCTGAGCATTGGTTTCTATATTCTGCCCAAAAGCCAGGTCATCTACTATTGAAGCCACTTCCCTGCGCAGGTATCCGTCTTCATCCAGGCTGCCTATTATCTGCTCTGCTATTCGGTGGCTGCGATCGTCGAGTTCCAGCATACCCAACTGATCCAGCACATAATCATGAAAACTTGTTTCCACTCTGGCAGGTGTCACCATGGTTTCACTTTCGCCACCACCGTAGTAGTCGTCACCGCCATCATAACCTCCGCCCTCGTCGTCTTCCCTTCTCAGAAAATCGTCCAGATCTACTTTTTCTGCTGTGTCATTGCTCAGTTCTACTTCATCTCCCATGCCTTCTCCGTCTTCGCCATCTGCGCCGCTGTCATTAAGTTCATATGCGTCCTGGCCGGATGCCCCATCTACTTCAAACTCCAGTGCCGGATTTTCCTCCAGTTCTTCTTTAATCCTTTCTTCGAGATTGGCAGTGGGTACCTGCAGCAGTTTCATTAACTGAATCTGCTGGGGCGATAACTTCTGTAACAGCTTTTGCTGATGCGATTGTCTGAGCATACGGTTCAATGGTGAACAATGCAAAAATAAAATTTAATAGCACAAAACATCATGTTTTGCCGCTTTAATGTAGCCCCGGTTGTTTTTAAACAGCCAATTGTTAAAATCCTTTTTTTATACCAGAAATAATTGTATATTGGGTAATAATTACGGTATTGGCGGGCATGACTAAAAAACCATACATATCTCCATCTTTTTCTTACATCCCTTTAGAAGAGACGTTACAGATTACTCCCAAAAAGAAAAGGCTGTTCATTGGAATACCTAAAGAAACCTCTTTTCAGGAAAACCGTGTAGCACTCACCCCAGAGGCTGTTTCGGTGATTGTTAATGACGGGCATGATGTAGCAGTAGAGCATGGAGCGGGTGAAGGTTCGTTTTATTTTGACAATGACTACAGTGAAGCCGGAGCAAGGATTGTGTATGAGAAATCAGAACTGTACAAGGCTACCACTATTATCAAATCGGCTCCCATATCTGACGAGGAAGCGGGGCTGCTGCAACCCAATCAGGTAGTGTTCTCGCCTATTCATATGCCTATGCTTAAGGCAGAGATACTGGAACAACTGATTGCCAAAAAGATCATCGCCATTGCTTTTGAATCCATAAAAGATGATGCCGGCACCTACCCTATTGTAAGGTCTATGAGCGAGATTGCCGGCAACTACGCCATCCTTACAGCGGCCCGCTACCTGGCCAATACAGACAACGGCAAAGGTGTGCTGCTGGGGGGCATATCGGGAGTGCCACCTGCGCGTGTGCTCATTATAGGTGCAGGCGTCGTAGGCGAATTTGCTGCGCGGGCGGCATTCGGGCTAGGGGCTTCGGTAAAGATTTTCGACAATTCGATATACCGCCTGATGAGGCTGCAGAACAATATAGGCAGGCGTTGTTTCACATCGGTGCTGGAGCCGGTAGCACTTGCCGAAGAACTCAGTGTGGCAGATGTGGCAGTAGGGGCTTTAAATCCTGTTAATGGCGTAACCCCTGTGGTAGTAACAGAGCAGATGGTAAGCAATATGAAGGCTGGGTCTGTGATCATAGATGTGAGTATGGACAGAGGCGGTTGTTTTGAAACATCCAGGCTTACATCGCATGAGAAACCTACATTCAAAAAATACGATGTCATTCACTACTGCGTACCCAATATCGCATCTGCGGTATCGCGCACAGCATCAAGGGCCATCAGTAATGTGCTGATGCCTATTGTGCAGCAATCTGCTGACCTGGGTGGTGTTGAAGAGATTATTATGTCTAAAAGCGGCATCAGGAGAGGTGTGTATATGTACAAGGGCTGTGTTACCAATGCCCCGATTGCCAAAAGATTCAACTTCAAGTACACCGACCTAGACCTGTTACTAGCATCGCATGGCTAAGTGAAAAGGTTTCCGACAAAATCTATTGTTACTATTGCTGAAATATTTAGCCGGTAATTTTTATATTAGCACTTTCATACAGCAAAATCTGATTTCAGATGCCCAACTACCGGATGAACAAAACAATTGCTGGTTATCATCTTCTGATGATACTCTCTGCCGTTGACTACCGGATCAATGCAGACGAAGACCTGGTGATACGCGAATACCTGGTACACGAATTTCCCATACATGTAAACCTGGACAAACAAATGGAGGTTATCAGCCGCCTGAAACCAGACGAATGGGAACCGCATTTTCTGAAAGCAATGGATGACTTTTATGACGATGCTACGGATGCTGAGCGCAAGAACCTGATTAACTTTGCCATCATGCTTACGAAAGCTGACAAAGTAATCACCAGAGAAGAGAACCACTTCCTGAATTTACTGTTTGATCACTGGGAGAGCCAATAGCCTACTGCACCGGAGCTGTTTTTACCTCTTCTGTTTTGTTTTCTTTAGCAGGGCCGGAAGTAATTACACCCTGATAAATCATAAAAAAGATAGCTGCTGCTGCCAGTATTCTGTACACGCCAAATGCGCGCAGGATGTTTTTTTGCAGAAAATGAATAAATGTCTTTATAGCTATCAGTGCTACCACAAACGCTATGACATTACCTGCAAAAAGGAACACCATATTTTGTTTCGTAAATACTGAAAGTTCGGCGGGGCGTACTTTATCTAGCTTGTATGCCTGAAGCAATTTATAGCCGGTTGCAGCCATCATAGTGGGTACGGCCAGAAAGAATGAAAACTCTGCGGCAAACCGCCTTGTAAGCCCCTGTTGCATACCGCCTACTATAGTAGCAGCGCTACGGCTAGTGCCAGGTATCATGGCTAATACCTGCCAGAAACCGATGCTTAGTGCCTTGAAGAAATGTAAATTATGCTCGTGGTTTATATGGGTTCGCTTGAACATTTTATCTACAAACAGCAGTATTATACCGCCCACCAGCAATGCCATTGCCACCGTAAACGGGCTTTCCAGGAGCTGATCTATTTTTTTTGAAAACAACAACCCGAAAATGAGTGCCGGCGCTACAGATATTATCAATTTCAGATAGAACTGAATACGGCTGAAATCAAAGAATTTCTTCCAGTAAAGTACTACAACCGATAATATGGCACCCAGCTGCACACAGATTTCAAACAGTTTTGTAAACTCATCTTCCTTGATGCCGAGCATAGCACTGGCAATAATCATATGGCCGGTTGATGAAATCGGCAGAAACTCAGTGATACCCTCTACAATACTGAGAATAATAGTATCTATCCATGTCATAACTAAGGGATATTAATGTATTTGTGTGTTTGTAAAGATAACTGCCACTGTGGGTTTTTCATGATATAGCTGACAATCAAGGGAGTAATCACTTCTCTTTTACTCCACTCAGGCTGCAGGTACAGATTAGTGCCTGCAGGCACCTGGCTGGCAAACTCTTCCCCCCACTCAAAATCTGATTTATTAAACACCACTATTTTCAACTCATCAGCCTTTGCCACACTATCGGCAAGGGGCGCCTTGAATTTTTTAGGTGACAAAGTAACCCAATCGAGGCTGCCTGACAGCGGGTGCGCTCCTGATGTTTCAATATGCGTTCTAAATCCTGCGCTTTTTAGTACTGAGCACAAATCAGTGAGATCGTGCATGGCAGGTTCGCCTCCTGTTATCACAGCTATTCTGCCTTCGTGCTGCAAAGCATGGTTCCGTATTTCGCCGGCAGCCATTTTAGGATGTGCACCCGCATCCCAACTTTCTTTCACATCGCACCAGGCGCAGCCCACGTCACAACCACCCAACCTTATAAAATAAGCCGCATTGCCCGCATACATTCCTTCGCCCTGCAAGGTGTAAAAATGCTCCATTACAGGATATAAACGGGCCTCTGCTGTCATAATTTCTGAAATCAATCTGCACTAAGGCTTACTTGCCTGTTCTCAGTTTTGCTGCAAGCAGTGTATTTTTCATCAGGCCACATATGGTCATAAGGCCCACGCCTTTGGGTACGGGCGTAATATAACTACACAAAGGTGCCACGTTATCAAAATCCACATCACCTACCAGCCTTGAACCACTTTTTTTGCTTGCATCATCAATGCGGTTGATACCAACATCTATAATAATAGCGCCGGGTTTTACCATATCGGCAGTCACATACTTAGGGCGGCCTATTGCAGCAATGATAATGTCTGCGTTGAGTGTAAATTCTTTAAGGTTCTTTGTTTTAGAATGACACATGGTAACGGTTGCGTTGCCTGGATTTGCATTGCGGCTCATCAATATCGTCATAGGTGTGCCCACAATGTTGCTGCGGCCTATAACTACGCAGTTCATACCAGCAGTGTTGATGTTGTAGTACTCCAGCATCAGCATTATGCCGTAAGGAGTAGCTGGCAGAAACGTAGGCTGACCGAGCAGCATCTTACCCACCGAGACAGGATGGAAACCGTCTACATCTTTACCCTGAGCAATTGCATTGATCACCGAATCACCAGAGATATGGCCCGGCAAAGGCAGCTGCACCAATATACCATCTATATTATCATCGTTGTTCAGGCGTTCAACTTCCTTTATCAGATCCTGCTCGGTGATAGCCGCATCAAAACGCAGCAGTGTAGAATCAAATCCCAGCTCCTCACAGTGTTTCACTTTCGACCCAACATAGGCCTCACTTGCCGGGTTATTACCCACCAGTATAGCAGCCAGATGTGGCTTTTTACCACCACCTGCCTGCCATTCTTTTACCTCCGTTTTTATTTGCTCTTTTATGTGAGCCGATACGAGAACTCCGTCTAATAATTGCATGTGGCAAATATACATTTTAAGGGTTAATTGTTCAATACCCTCAATGAATACGGAATTTACTGCATATAAATTGGCTTATTCCTCATTACCACCCTAAACTTTACCGGGCTTGCTGATCACACCCAGTTTATTCAGCAGTTTTCTGTTCGCACGCTTATGTGTCAGGTTATATGATATAGAATAGATAACGGGCAAAATAAGCAAGGTAAGTATAGTAGATGTGATGAGCCCCCCAATCACAACGATTGCCAGCGGTTTTTGCGTCTCAGAACCAATACCTGTACTGACAGCCGCAGGCAGCAAACCAATAGCTGCCATTAATGCGGTCATCACCACAGGCCGAATCCTTGACAAAACGCCATCTTCAATTGCCTTATTCAGAGGCATCTTCTCTTCAAGGTTCTTTCTGAACACACTAATCAGGATAACCCCGTTCTGAATACATACTCCGAACAAGGCTATAAAACCTATACCGGCGCTGATGCTGAAATTGATCCTTGTGAGATGAAGCGCCAATATGCCTCCTATCAAAGCAAAAGGTACATTCATAATTGTAAGAAACGCATCTTTAACGTTGCCGTAAGTAATAAACAGAATAAGAAATATACCCAGGAGGCACAAAGGAACCACCTGGGATAGTGTCCTGGATGCACGCTGGGCATTCTCGAATTCACCATTCCAGCTCATCTTATATCCGTGAGGCAACTTCACGTTTGCTTCAACTTTTTTCCTGGCCTCCTCAATTGTGCTACCCAAATCCCTGCCCCGCACTGAAAACTTAACCGGGATATACCTGGCATTGTTATCCCTGTATACAAAAGAAGGGCCTGTAAGCACTTTTATTTCTGAAATTTCCTTCAGCGGTATACGCGTTCCGTCTACAGTAGGCACCATCAGCTGCTCAATCTTCTCCCGTGAATTCCGAAACTCTTTGTCGTACCGTACCCTTATATCAAACTTCCGCTCTCCCTCATACAGCTGGGTTGCTGCTTTACCACCTATTGCCATTTCTATGACGGCGTTTGCATCGGCAATACTCACGCCATAGAGGGCCATTTTCTGCTGATCAAGTTCTATTCTGAATTCCGGCTGCCCCAGATTGCGCAGCACTCCAAGGTCTTCAACACCGCGTACAGTTTTCAGCTGCGCCATTACCTGATTGGCCAGTGAGTCCATAGTGCCAAAATTGGTGCCGAATATTTTTACTGCCAGCGAAGCAGGCACACCTGCCACAGCCTCTTCCACATTGTCTCTGATAGGCTGGGAGTAATTGTACAAAATGCCCGGAATTTTGCTGAGCTGTTTGTCTATCGCATCAATGAGGCTTTCTGTTGTTACGCCTTTGGGCCATTCTTCTTTTGGCTTTAGGTCTACTGCTATCTCAATATTAAAAAAACCTTTTGGATCTGTTCCGTCTACTGTCCTGCCTACCTGTGCCAGCGTGTGCTTTACCTCAGGAAACTGGGACAGTATGGACATCATTTTACGCGATATCTCATTTGACTCCTCAAGCGATGAACTCATAGGCAACTGGCCCTTTACCCATAACGCGCCTTCGTCAAGCTCAGGCAGAAATTCAGAACCGAGAAACGCTGATGAGAAAAATGTAACCAGCATAACCGACACAGCCAGAATCAAACTGGTACGCTGATTTGCGTAAACCCACCTGAAGGACTTCATGATATATTTTTCAAAAAAAGACACAATGGGATTATGCTTTTCCTTTACATTCTTCCGAAGCAATATGCTTGACAATGCGGGGACGAGCGTAAGCGTGTAGATCAATGCCCCCAATAACGCGAAGCCCAGTGTGTAGGCCAACGGTGAGAACATTTTCCCTTCAACCTTCTGAAAGGCAAAAATGGGTATTAGGCATGTAAGGATAATCACTTTCGAAAAGAAGATAGCCTTACCCATCTCAGCACCTACATTTTTGAACAAGCCGAGTTTGGCGAGCTTGTTAAACCGCTCCATTCCTGCTTCTTTTGCCCGTAGGTCCAACGCCACAAAAAGCCCTTCAACCATTACCACAGCACCATCAATAATAATACCAAAATCCACAGCACCCATAGAAAGCAAATTCGCAGTCATACCTTTTAAACGCATCAGCGTAAAGGCAAAGAGCAGGGCAAGAGGCACCACTATTCCAACAATAAGTGTTGTGCGCCAGTCGGCCATAAAAATGAGTACAATCAGCGTAACGAGGATGATTCCTTCAAACAAGTTGTGCAGCACAGTGTGCGTTGCAAACTCCATCAGATGGCTACGATCATAAAACGGAACTATTTTTACATCTTTCGGCAGTATATTCTCATTCAGCTCCTTTACTTTTTCATGGATGGCATCGAGCACCTGTGAGGCATTTTCACCCTTCCGCATTACCACGATGCCTTCAACCACATCGTCATCTTTATCATGTTTCACATTGCCCAGCCTGGGTTTCTCAGTTTCAGTAACTGTGGCGATATTTTTGACAAGCACCGCAACACCATTAATCTTGGTTACAATAACGTTATTTATCTCATTGATATCATTGAGCAGGCCAATTCCTCTAATTATAAACGACTGGCCGTTTTGTTCAAGGACATCTCCCCCTACATTAATGTTGCTTTTGGCTACAGCATTATATACGTCAAGTGGCGTAAGGCCGTAATTCTGAATTTCATTTGGATTGACACGTATCTCGTATATTTTTTCTCCACCGCTGAACGTGTTTACGTCAGCAACGCCCGGAACCGACTTAAACTGCCTGTCCAGCACCCACTCCTGAATTGTGTTCAGGTCACGAATGTTCTTCGTTTTGCTTTCGAGTGTGTACCTGTAAATTTCACCTGTTGGCCCATAAGGCGGTTCTACCTCAGGCGCTACTCCCTCGGGCAGATCGGCATTACCTATCCGGGTAAAAACCTGCTGCCGGGCAAAAGCGTCATCAATGTTATCATCGAATATGAGGCGGATATAAGAGAGGCCGAAGCAAGATGTTGACCTCAGGTTAATCTTGCTCTGAACTGAATTCAGGACAGTCTCGAGCGGAACGGTAACAAATTTCTCCACTTCTTCGGCACTCCTGCCAGGCCATTGGGTGATGATAATTATCTGAGTATTCGTTACGTCCGGAAAGGTTTCAATGGGGGTATTCCGGTAACTGATATAGCCTATCACCGCCATAAGGGCGGTAAGAAAGAACACAAAATACCGGTTCCGCAGAGAAAAGTAAATGATCTGTTTTATGAGTTTGTTCATTTCTCAATTATTTTTTGCTGCTACTGGCCAATCAATTGGTTAAATATGAGTATCTGGTTTCTGGTAACCACTCGTTCACCTATATTCACACCGTCATTTACATAGGTTTTGTCCCCCACAGTCCTGATCAGCGATACCTGGCTTACTTTAAGGTCACTATCATTTTTATACACAACAACATAGTGTTTTCCCTCCTGCGGAATCAAAGAAGAAGTTGGAATACAAGTAACCTTTTCGCCTTCTTCATTGCTCACAATCACTTTTGCAAACATATCCGGCTTTAGTAGCATGTCTTTGTTTTCCAGATTAATCCGCACTTTCATGGCTTTACTCTGGGGATCGAGCACCTGGCTGATTTTGTCTACTTTGCCCGCAAATGATTTCTCTGGATAGGAAAGCGGCAGCACTCTCACAGAATAGCCCTCTTTTATCTTTGAAATATCTGCCTCGTAAACATTGGCATTCACCCACACATTTTTCAGGTCAGAGATTGTAAACAGGTTGTCGCCCATATCCGGCCGTATAAATGCTCCTGCGGCAACTTTCTTCTCCACTATGTATCCGTCTATAGGCGCTGTGACCACATAGCTTCCACCTTCGCTGGTTTTGCCCCCGCCGTTAATGGCAATTAATGATTGAATTTTATTCCTAGCTGCCAAAGCTTTCTGGTAATTCTGCTTAGCCTCTTGGTATTCCTTCTCACTGCTGATACCGTTATTGAACAACGATTCCGTGTTCTCCATCTGCCTTTTTGCGTTGGCAAGGTCAGCGTTTGCACTGGCAAGGTCATTATAATTGCCTGCCACATCGGCACTCTTGATTACTGCCAGCGTTTGCCCCTTCACTACCTTGTCGCCTAGCGAAACCTTTGCCTCGGTTACCTGGCCGCTACTGCGGGGATACACCTTTACTACGTTGTTTTCATTGAAACCTATCACACCACTCAGCGATAACTCTCCTGATATGTTACAAACCCTTACGGTATCTGTCTGTATCATTTTCTGCATAGTGTCGCTCAGCACAAACTTTTTGTTTTCGGGTGCGGCTGTTTCTTTATGTTCGCAACCAGCCAGTATAAAGCATCCGGCAATAGCTGTAATTATATAATTAATCGTTCTCATCGTTCTTGTTTAATTTAGTGGATAATATCAGCCCCTGTTATGTCGTTCAATGCCTGCCTGGCCAGCCTCAGGTGCAAAACCTGTTCCAGTTGCCCGACCCGTATTTCCTGATAATCTTTGTAGTAATCCAGAAATTCAATTAACCCTATCTGGCGCTTATTGTAGCTATCGGCAATATGCTGCTGCAGCTGGTAGTAATCATCATAAAATTTATTGCTGTTTGCCGAAGCGAGGCGTATTTCATACAGCAGTTTCTGATAGGCATTCAACACATCGTTCTGCAGCCGCTGGCCAACTGCCTGCAGCATCAGCTCCTCCTGTTGCACACCATACTTTGCTGCCTTGATATTGCCCCGGTTCCTGTCCCACAATGGTATTGGTAAAGAGAGCGTAAGCCCCACGTAATTGCTGATATAATTTGCATTCTGGTCAAATTCCGGTGCCACAGTTACATCGGGTACTGCAAGCGCTTTCTGCAGCTGCAGGTTCTGCCTGCTGTATTGCAGCTGGTAAGCCTCTATCCTGTATTCCGGATTGTTTTGCCTGGCGCTGTCTATAAGCTGCGGTATGGTAACCTCCGGCACTTCTGCTGTTTCGGTGCTGCTTACCACAGGTTTTATAAACCTATCTCCTGTCACCGCAAGGAGCGTTTTTAATTCACTTTCAGCATCATTGATATTTTTAGAGTTCTCAGTAATATCATGCTGCAGGCTGATAATAAGTGCCTGTACTCTCAGGTACTCCTTCCTGGCAATATTACCGGCTTTGAGTTCCTGCTCCATGCCATCCCGTAGCCGCTCCAGCTGTTTTAAGTTCTCACGGTACAGTTCTTTATTTCCCAGCAACTGTGCCACTGTGTAGAAATCGGTGTACAATGTTGTCCTGAGATTGCGCATTACCAGCCTGAACTGCCATTCAGCAATCTGCACATTGGTTTTCGCCAAATCTATTTGCTTACCGCGCTTACCAGCAGTTTTAATCAGTTGCTGCAATTGTGCATAAAACTCACCCTGCTGCACCCCGGCTGCATCCTTGCCATGCTCAAGAAACTTGTTGTTGGCATAAATGTTCTGGTCTGTTATCAGCACAGGGTTATCCCATTTGCGTGCCTGCTCCACCAGTGCTTCTCCAGATTTTATACTGAAATGCTGTGCCAGCAATTGCAGGTTTTTGTCGAGAAACATCTTTTCAGCTTGTTTCCACTCCAGCCTTATGGTATCCGGTTCGGGAGCCTGCTGCTGCCCGTAAATAATATTGTTTTGCAGAAAGCATATGCAGTAGATGCCGCATATACTTTTTGCAAGCTTATTGATAAGCATGCGTAAGAATTTAGACTATTTGAAAATCAATGATTCTGCTGTATTACTCTAGCAGATTCTGGGAGGAGGGGGATTTATTTCCCTGAAGAAAAGGTAATTGTAACTTTCGCGTAAAACCGAAGTGGGCTTTACAGTGTATATGACCGGATAAAAAACCGGATAAACTGACGGCATCATCAGCTCAAGAGTAAAAAGCCGGGTGATATTTGTTTTGTGATCTTTGTTGTTGTGCGATGAACTAACCACCTGCTGCGCCACCGGTCTGGTTGTGTTTCTGGTAGACTTGTCTACAACTGTAACATTAGAAGTACTCAGATCAAAATGCATAACAGAAAGCCTGTCGGGCTGGTCTCTTAGTAAGTAACCGCACAGTAGCACCAAAATGCCCAATACCTGTAATATATATAAACGTGCGTTCCGCATAGAGTACTTCAGATGCAATATTAGCACTGCAAAAAATAAAATTGTGTTAATCCTTTATTATTTCTCAGAATCATCGGTAAAAGCCGATCCGTATGATCGACATTGTTACAATCTCAAGCATTGTATTTTGATGCGTTAATTTCGCACCTTTGATATTCAAAATCCAAATTCTCGGTTATGCTGGTAAATGATATTATACAGGCTATTGAAGCAGCTGCGCCACCCGTCTATCAGGAAAGCTATGACAACTGTGGCCTGCAGGTAGGTAACCCCCAAACTGAGGTTACAGGGGTATTGATTTGCCTTGATGTTACTGAGCAGGTGGTTGACGAAGCCATTGCCCGTGGCTGCAATATGATTGTAGCACATCATCCGCTTATATTCTCGGGGTTAAAACGCATATCGGGCCGTGGCTATGTAGAACGGGTGGTAATCAAAGCCATTAAGAATGATATCAGCATTTTTGCGGCGCATACCAGTCTGGACAATATGTCATCAGGTGTTAACGCGGCCATTGCAGACAGGCTCGGGCTGATGAACACATCTGTTCTGGCTCCCAAACCCGGCACGCTGAGCAAGTTATATACCTATGCTCCTGCAAACATAGCTGATCAGGTACGTGATTCCCTGTTTGCTGCAGGTGCGGGCGATATCAGCCATTACCGTGAGTGCAGTTTCAGCACGACCGGCACCGGCACTTTCAGACCTGGAGCAAGTGCAAGTCCCGCAATCGGATCAGCGGGTGGAGAAAGGGAAACCCTTGAAGAGGTAAAAATAGAAGTATTGGTTCCCCGACATGCAGAGGGCAAAGTGCTCCGTGCATTGTTTGCCAATCACATATATGAAGAAGTTGCCTACGAAATGATTCCGTTGTCCAACACCAATCAACAAATAGGCGCCGGCATGATTGGGTTCCTGCCCACCCCTATGCCGGATACGGATTTTCTGGCTTTTCTTAAACAAACCATGAAAACGGACTGTATCAGGCACACCTCATTATTGGGCAATAAAATTGAGAAAGTAGCCATATGTGGTGGTTCGGGCAGTTTTCTGCTGAGGGATGCCGTCAGTGCCGGGGCAGATGTGTTCATAACCGGAGATTTTAAATATCATCAGTTTTTTGATGCAGAGGAAAAAATCGTAATAACAGATATAGGCCACTACGAAAGCGAGCAATTCACGTCTGGAATATTTGAAACAATACTTAAGAAAAAATTCCCTACATTTGCAATCCTTTTATCAAATATCAATACCAATCCGGTAAAATATTATTACTAATGGCTACTGTTAAAGACTTTTCGTTCGAAGAAAAATTGGCCGCTGTTCTGGCTTTGCAAAAAATCGATTCAAAGATTGATGAGATTCAGACCATGAAAGGCGAGTTGCCGATGGAGGTTAAAGATCTCGAAGATGAAATCGAAGGCTTGAAGGTTCGTATCAACAATATTGATGCAGAAATCAACAACATTAATTCTTTTATTGAAACCAAAACCGAGGCTAAGAAAGAAGCTCAGGCTCTTATTAAAAAGTACGAAAAACAGCAGGACAACGTTAAAAACAACCGCGAGTTCGAAGCCATTAATAAAGAAATGGAAATGCAGGAGCTCGAAGTGAAGCTGAACGAAAAGCACATTAAGGATGCCACTTATGAGCAGAAAGAACGCATGAATGCCCGCATCAAAACAGAAGAGAAAATGAAAGATGTGGAAGATGCGCTGACTGTAAAACGTAAAGAACTGGAAAAGATCACTGAAGAGACTGAAAAAGAAGAAAAGGTTCTATCAGAAAAATCAAATCAGGCTAAAGAAAAAGTTGATGCCCGCCTGTTAACAGCTTATGAACGTATCAGAGGCAGTTACCGTAATGGCCTGGCTGTAGTGCCTATTCATCGCGATTCATGTGGCGGCTGCTTCAACGTAATTCCGCCACAACGCCAGAGCGAAATTCGCCAGCACAAGAAAGTGATTGTTTGCGAACATTGCGGCCGTATTCTTGTTGATTCTGACCTGAACGATAAAGTAAACATCAAACTGTAACAGATAGTTGATACATAACTGAAAAGGAGCCATTACGGCTCCTTTTTCATTTTTTATACACGGCATCTTTATTAATCATCACCACAAGCAATATGGAGCTGTACGGCAATTGCTAACATTCACCATCTTACTCCGCCACTATTTAACAACATACACCTGCATGCTCTGTCTATCAGGAGTACTGCTTAACGGAGTTCCATTCAGTTCACACGAAATAATACTGTTGGTGCAGCTTACCAATGTCTTTTCAAACAGCCCCTGAGAATAATATTGTGTCTTATTGCCCTGTTGTACAATTTTTGTGATTGTTAGGATCTTTCCAACCCGTGGCAGGAATATTCTGTAGTCGTAACCGGGAATGAAAAACAAATTGTCAGCGCGGGTACCAGACCCTTCCGAAACAATACGCAGTTTGCCGGTATCGTAAGCAACATTGTAGTAGTAAGCATGATGCGTGCTGTCGGCAACACTGTCAAAGGTGTCGTTTTGCCTGTACCTGACCGCATAAGCAGCATCCAAATCTGCCTTAGCGAACCCCACAGGCGAAAATTCAATAACACCATCTTCACAGTCAATTGTTCAGGAGCAGGAACTGAAAATTACAGCGAACATTAAAGAAACAATGACAAAAGAAAAAAGTGGCTTGATCATGTTGGGTATATTTTACCAGAAAGCCGCAAATAATGTGCCAAAGGCACACAAAAAGAAATATGCCGGCAGTTAGCGATTACCATAGCTGAAAAATGATACAGGCCACATCCGGCGCGAATACTTTTGCACTTACGCTTTACTTTAAATCAATTCATTACTAAACAATCGTGCTATTTTTGCAAATCACCAACCTGGTAACAGTTATTTATGTTCAGGCACAGGGGGCAATGCCCGTACATTCAGGCACAATTTCAGTTTGGCGGTATTCCTTTCTTTTGTAGCGGGGCTTGTAAACATATGCGGCGTGCTGGCGCTGGGTGTGCTTACAACAAATGTCACCGGCCATTTTGCATACTTTGCCGAAGATGTTACAAAGCGCAATGAATTTTACGGGGCCTGGTTTCTGCTCTACATCATTGCTTTCCTATCGGGTGCATTTGTATCGGGCCTACTCACAGAGTTCAGCATTTACAGGCAACGCAGGGCGCAGCACAATGCTTCTATATTCTTAGAGATCCTGACACTATCTGTTATGGGTATATACGGTGATCAGATATTGCTCGCCGGCTTTGATAAACGCCTGCTGGCCTGTTTCTTATTATTTACAATGGGGCTTCAGAATTCACTAGTAAGCAAAATTTCCAATTTTACCCTGCGCACCACTCATCTTACTGGTTTGTTCACCGATTTAGGAATCGAACTATCTCAGTTGTTTTTTTACAGAAAACCCAGTGAGCTGAAAAAACTATCCAACAGTATTTTCCTAAGGCTGGGCATTGTGGCATTCTTTTTTTCCGGTTGTGTTATAGGCGGATTTCTTTTTATCGCTATAAAATTCAGGGTACTGCTGCTGGCTGCTTTTGTAATGATCCTGGCATTCATTTACGACAATATGCTGCTGGGTATATACAAGCTCAGGAAGAACCTCAGTGCCAATCAGTAGCGGTTTGTCTGTTTAAATATTTTCAAGTGGTGACCACTTCACGCATATGTCCACTAATCAAAAAAAAATACACCATAACAAACACTTGTTCAACAATAGTATTTTAAGCAATAGGGGTATAACAAAATATAAGGGGGGTGTCGCCTTTTTTATCAATAATTTTGTTGCTGATAAATGATCATGCAATACCTGCTTTTGTGTATGTAAGCCGGTTCTTAGCTGGCGGATACCTGAAAACGGGAATTTTAGAATTAATAAGCACTTATTGTGGCACCTATTCTGGAAGTAAGGGACCTTTCCAAATCGTTCAAAACATTCAAGGCTGTTGATGGGCTTTCTTTTGGCATAAGCCGGGGTGAAGTATATGGTTTCCTCGGGCAGAATGGTGCCGGCAAAAGTACTACCATGCGTATGGTGCTGGGCCTTATCTTCCCCGATAGCGGCAGCATATTCATAAACGGCAGCGAATTCAGCAACAGCCAGCGGCACCTGCTCAAAAGCATAGGTGCCATTATAGAGCGGCCGGATATGTACGGTTACCTATCAGGTTGGGAAAACCTGAAGATCTTCGCAACACTCAGCGGCACCAAAGTACCTGCTGCCCGCCTGCAAGAGGTGCTGGAAATTGTGGGGCTCAAGGGACGTGAGAAAGATAAAGTAAGTGCCTATTCGCAGGGTATGAAGCAACGCCTGGGTATTGCTGTAGCTATGGCTCATCAGCCCGAGCTGCTAATTCTCGATGAGCCTACCAATGGACTGGACCCACAGGGTATTGCAGAGATGCGCTCGCTCATCATATCACTCAGTAAAGACCATGATAAGACGATCATGATATCTTCTCACCTGCTGCACGAAATAGAGCAAGTGGCCACAAATATGCTCATTCTGCACAAAGGCAAAAAAATAAGTGAGGGATCTGTGCACCAACTGTTGAACCCCGATGACACGCTGACTTAAGTTACAATATTACCTAATGATGCTTTGGCTGCACTAATGGCCTTATCGGCCTGGGCGCAGTATGCAGATCATGTGAGCCGTGAGCGGCTGGTATTCCGTATGAACCCCACCCGCATCCCTGATCTTAATAAGTGGCTGGTAGAAGCCGGCGCACAGGTACAAAGCATCAGCTCCAAACATTCTTTCGAAACATACTTCTTAAACATTACCAGCGATGCAACTGCTGCGCATAGAGCTATTTAAGATATTCAAACGGCCACGTACCTACATCAGCTTTGGTATCATCACGGCCATCACTTTCGTTATACAACTTGCCATGCTGAGTGATGGCAAGTCGTTTGTCGGGTTTGCGCTGCAGGGCATAAATGAGCAGTTTGATATTCATGGCAATATCCTCAATGGCTATCTGGTGGCCTATATAATTCTCCAGTCCCTGCTGATACACATCCCTTTGCTGGTGGCGTTGGTAGCGGGCGACATGCTGGCGGGCGAGGCCAATATCGGCACACTCCGCCTGCTGCTCACGCGGCCTGTGCGGCGCTCACAACTGGTACTGGCAAAATTCTCCGCAAGCTTTATATACACTGTGCTGCTGATCATTTGGCTGGCAGTCATTGCACTGTTCCTTTCGCTGGTGCTGTTTGGCAAAGGCGATATGATCAACCTTAAAAGCGATGCCTTTGTCATGCTCCTGCAAACAGATATACTCTGGCGTTATGCAATGGCGTTTGTATTTGCTGTGCTGGCTATGACCACTATCGCTTCAATGTCTCTGCTACTCTCTGCTTTTGCCGATAATTCTATTGGCCCCATCATATCTACTATGGGCATAGTGGTGGTACTCACTATTCTCTCTAATCTCGAGCTGCCGTTGTTCAACCTCATCAAGCCATACCTGTTTACCACACACATAATAGGCTGGAAGGGCTTTTTCGATGACCCTGTACCGTATGCTGCCATACTCAGGTCGTCTGGTATACTAGTACTGTACACCATTGTTTTTATCACTGCCACAATACTTTACTTCAATAAGAAAGATATCCGGTCATGAGAAGATACTGCCTGTTCCTGTTATTTTTTAGCTGCTGCACCTTCCAGATTGCCCAAGCTACAGATGCATCAGCATTGTTTCAATCTCTGCGTAGTAAAGTACTCTCGGTGCAGGACTATACTGCCGATGTAAAAATGAACATCAACGTTTCTTACATGCGCATACCACAACTCAACGGTACACTCTATTACAAAGCCCCCGACAAAATGCGGCTGGAGCGGAATGGTGGACTTTCTATACTACCCAAAAAGAACATCAACCTCACACTCAGCAACCTGATACCTAGCGGCAATGTTACTGTAATTGAAATGGGGAATGCAACGATAGGCACCAAAGCAGTAAGGGTGCTAAAGGTGATACCAGATGATGAAAAGAGCGACATCATACTTACTAAAATTTGGGTAGATGAGACAGACCTGGTAGCCCTGCGCACAGAAACTACCACCCGCAACGATGGCACCGTAACTATGGACCTGGAATATGCACGCTACACCAACTACTGCTTGCCGGACAAAGTAACAATTTACATGAACCTAAAAGATTACAAACTGCCCAAGGGCGTAACCATGGACTATAACGACCAGCCCCAGGCACCGAAACAAACCGACAAAAAGAACCAAAAAGGAACCATTAAGATTTCGTACCTAAAATACAACATCAACACAGGCCTTACCGATAAATTCTTCTCTACGCCGGAGAAACAATAAATAAACTTGAAGAGAACGTAGCTGATAGTACGCTGAACAACGGTAGTTGCATATATATCAATACCCTTGTCGCCTATTGTTCCGCAATTGGTTATCCACTGCCGATAGGCTGTCCCTGATCATAGAAATGACTGCCCAAATATAGAATCTGAACAGCCATCTCCGAAATGTAAATTACTGAAAATATTAGTTCACTGTAATGATCAGTGAAACGGAATTTTTCAGTCCATCTCTGTTCAGTACAGTAAAGGTGTATTTCTCTGTACCTGCTACGTTACGGGTAGTAATGGTAATGTCTTTGCTATAAGCATCACCATTAGTGCCGGTGAGTGCCTCATTCAAAAAACTAACTGAAGCACCGCCATCCAGTATTTTGCTGGCATCAAAAGTTTTCAGCACATCTGCTGCTTCTGCTTTAGATGCTATGATGCCTACAGTAATGGTAGTATCTTTTTTAAGTATGATGTCTGATGATACGTAACCAGTTCCAGTTTTAAAAGAAATGTTAGGCAACAGTCCGGCATCTTCTTCTTTCTTGCACGATGAGAAAGATACGACTGCCAATAGCAGTGCGAATAAAATATGTACTTTTTTCATTTTGAAGTTATTTTTAGATAATAATATAAATAGGGGCACTACCATCCCGCCCCGGATGAATTAAATGGAATGATTTTCAGAAATAGTAATTCAAACCACGGGAAGTGGTTTGGTATGATCAGCTGAATAGCTGAGGAGGAGGCGTAGTTACGTCATTTGCCCCATGGCGAAGAATGGATTGATACGGGGGCTGCTCATTTTTTATTATTTGCTGTTTAACCAAACTCCAGCTCACCGGAGCCTCGTAATACAGGAGGAAGAATGGGAGTACTCTTAATTCGTTACCTGTTGCTGTGGTACTCTCTCCCGAAAGGCCAGCAGTTAACTGCTGCAGTTTGTTTTCTGTTGTATCAGGCAATGCTGTAATAATGTAGTCTCCATTTATCAAGGTTACTTCACTGATGTCATACATTTCGCCTTTATAACTGATTTCGTCTCCGGCTTTGTACTCATGGGTTGCCTCAGCAGCAGAGAGCTTTATCTGCTCAAAACGGCCGGGGTTCTTATCGGCAGCCGCTATTTCCGTTTGCTGTATATGACGAACAGCGAGTATAGCCAGGCACATCAGAACAGGCAACAGTATCTGCAGCCCTACAGACAGCAGCAATATTGTACCCGGTATTTTCTTTTTAGTGCCTACCATTTGATCTGTTTCCTGGCGGAAATAACAAAGTTAATGCCTTGGTTCAACATTCCCCATGCTTTCAGCCTGGAAAGATGGTCAATATAGGCGCTATTTGTAAGGTTGGTACCCACCAGGCCTAGCTGCCAGTTGCCGGTTTGCCCCTTAACTGTTATGCCCGCCGAGCAATTGAGTAAGTAATAACTGGCGGAAGGCGTTTCAAACTGGGCAGGCATATCCTGATTGAATACATATTCATATTCAGGCTCCACAAAAAAACTACTGATCCTGCCGTTCAGCTGTTTCTCCAGCCGCACAGATGTCGAAGATTTGAATGCAGGTATAAAGGGCAGATTACCATCCTTATCCAGTTCACCTCTTGTTGCAGAAAAAACCTCTTTAACAGAGAGGCCCCTCCATGACTGTGGCTGGACGTTCAATACAATTTCCGAACCAAAAATTCTGGCGTTCTGCTGCCTGAAGTAATAGATAGGGTATCCGTAGTAAGTACTGTCTGAATTCATCAGGTATATATAATTCAAAAAACGGTCGTGGTATACAGAGGCCGAGAAGAGCCAGTCTCTCTTATTTACTTCAACAGTCAGATCTGTATTCAGGTTCTGCTCCGCTTTCAGATTTGGGTCGCCTACCTCAAACCGGTACACACCCTCATGCATACCGTTTGACGACAGTTCGGCCAGGTTTGCTGAACGGGATCCGGTTGAAGTGTTTGTCTTGACAGACAACCACTCACTGGCATTAAACACTATACCTGCCAGAACATTTGCAGTAACATCATTTTTGGTGAACGGAGCAACAGGGCTGCCCGGTGGATTCAAATTGTTGGTCTTGAATGTCCGGATGTTTTTATCACTTATACCGGCACCTAATTCCACAGTGAATTTGCCAAAAAGGCCTTTCAGATAACCCGATAAATTACCTTCCATAAAATTGGCATCGGGCACCAGAATACGCTTGCCGTAGTTCGTATTATTCTCGTAAGTGAACTGCTGACTGGCAACAAAACTGATGCTGCGGCTCAGATCTTTTTCCCAGCGAAGGCTCTGTAGTAATGATAGCAGGTGCATATTCAGGCTTATTTGCCCGCCGCCTTCATCTTCTTCCCTTTTGTTTGACTGTGCGCCCACACTTAGTTTCAGCACAGATTTACTGAGCTTAAACGTATTCTGCGAATTGAACAGGTTAAGCATCACATTGTGGTGCGGGCCTTTCATACTTCTGCTCCACCTGTCATCTGCTTTAAACGCTGTATTGATGTCTTCTATGATAAACCCAAACTGGCTGTATGAAAAATTGTAACTATTCTCCTGAACCCACTTCGGCCTTTCAAATCCAATGCCTGCTTTCAGGTAATAGCCTTTGTTGCGCGAGTCCAATACCCGTGTATTGTTGCCATCGCTGTAGTCGGCGTGGGTTTCCATACCCAGCCGTATACGCCACCATTTATTACCATTGCGCTTGCCAAGGCCCAGGTCGGTGAGTGTACCCAGTGTATTGCTAAACAGTTGAGTACCGGCATCAATTGCCTTACCCTGTGTTGCAGGCTTCTCCTCAATCACATTTATTACGCCCCCTAAGGCATCTGATCCGTAGAGCAGCGAAGCAGGCCCTTTAATTACCTCCACCCTGTCTATACCAATCTGTGACAGGCCGAGCCCATGTTCTTCCTGAAACTGCTGATTATCGAACCGCATACCTGAGAACAGTACCAGAATGCGGTTGCCATACAGGCCCCGGATTACCGGCTTTGCAATAGCATTACCCGATGTTATCTGTGATATGCCGGGAAGTTTTGCAAGGGCATCGCTTAGGTTAAAAGGCGCCTTCTCATTCATTTCTTTGAGTGAGTAGGGCTCAATGTTCAAAGATGTGTATTTGGGGTCGTTTTTCTGAAATCCGGTAACTACTACCTCCTTCATCTGATGTAATGAGTCGGCCTGGCCACTGCCCTGTGCGCAGGCACAGCAGCACCGGGTAATCAAAAAGGCATACATCAGTTGTTTCAACATAGAACAGAATAGGGGCAAATATAAGTAAACAGTCCAAACCAACTGATTCAGAATGAACTTACCGTGAAGCCCGCTGAGGCCGGGAATCAGATACTTTGGCCTGTAAAAAAAAGAACCATCCTTTTTGAAAAGATGGTTCCCGTAAGCGATAAATATTACGTCTTAGTTACTGGCCGTTGGAGTAACATAACTGGCAGAAATGACGCCATTTACGAAATGCACACCTGCAAGTGACTCAATTGTGTTGATATCCACTTTATGGCCGGCCAGATTATCGTTTGGATTATATGGCTCAATATTGTGGAACTGGTAGCAAAGGTATTCGTCTGTGCTTGGGATGTAAATAACCTTCCAGCACCACTCTGGTACAATCACGTTGTTATAGGCGCCAATAACCCAGTTACGGCCAACTGTACCAGCAAAAACCTTAATCTTCTTGAATTTTTTGGCCTTAACGAGTTCTTTGTCATGCAGTTTGCCCCAGAGGTCCTTGTACAGGTTTTTAGGCATAGGCATTACGTTAGTGAAGTAAAAGCTCTCAGTATAAGCGTCTTTGTCGCATGAATTAGCCTCTGGCGCCATCATCTGAGCGTTGTCAAACAGAGAGTTGTTGTAATCATCTTTCAGGGCTGTTGCATCGGGCAACTGCGGGTCTGTGGCAAGAGTTATACCATGCTCCCCCTTCATTTTTACACAATTGAACATGTCGGGAGTAAGAGAATAAACAACCAATACAGGAATATGCTGAGATTTAGAAAAATAAGAGGTAAAATTCTGGTTCCTAACCTTTACTATGTCCTGGCCGTAAGAATTAAAACCCACGGCAAGTAACGCAATCATCATCAACTTGGAAAAACTACTAAAAATTCCTTTTTGCATATAAACCTTTTGTTCTGGTTAACAAATCTATAAAATGGGTTTCAGCTATAAAAATATGACTTTCACCGAATTTTTTCTAATAAAATCGCATTTTTTGCAAGTTTAATTAAAAATTAAGCCTTTTTAGTACCCCGGCAGATAAAAATTACCTGCTGAACAGTGGCCCGCCCTGAGTTTACGTACTATGTTAGGCGTCTGCTCATGCCCTGCAGCTTTACTTATAGCTATCTGGTATCAGGATAGTTGTATTTCTTCAGTGCTGCGCTCATATCGTCGAATATTCTGTTTTTCAGCTCCGGGAGGTCGGCTAAGGCCAGCCCTGCTGTGGGTACGGGCTTCAGGTATTCCACCCGGTTCTGCCCCGGCCAGAATTTCCACCAGGCAGTGTAATTCCACCTGTTCACGGTATCCGGAAAAACCATAGGCATGATTGGCGCCTGGGTATTGATAGCCAGCCTGAAAGCACCATCGTAAAATTCCTTCAAGGGCCCGCCTGTTTCATTGAAAGTACCTTCCGGAAAAACGATGATATTTCCTTCGTTGTGCAGCACTTTCCAGAGCAGCCTCAGGCTTCTGGACCGGCTGCGTGTGCTGCTGCGGTCTACCATGATTACAATCTGCCTGTAAATAAACCCAACTACCGGAATTCTGGATATTTCCTTTTTCCCAAGCGGCCGGAAATATCCATTGATAGCAGGAAAAAGAACGAGTACATCCAGGTAAGAGATATGATTAGCGATGTATATATAGCGCCCCTCGGGAGGGGGAGGGCCCAGCTTTGTAACACGCATACCCAGCATCCACAACCACCATACCGACCAATACCCAATAAGTTTGTGTATTGCCCTGCGGGAGGCCGAATTGTTGCCTAAGCTCAAGATTATAAAAAGGGGGAATGCCAGCAGTATGCTCACCACAAAGGTGAGTATAACGTAGAGGGTAAAAAACGGCTGCGTTATTTTTTTTAGCATCGAGCTGTACAATAGAAAAATATGCCTAGTACCCTTTACAGGCCAGCTGCTATGCGGGCATCACCGGAATATTGGGCCTGCCCACTACCTGCTTGTTTGCCCAGGGTATCATAGCCATCATCAATGAGAGGGCGACAAACGAACACCAGAAAAGCCGCTTGAACTTGCTGCCGTCGTCAATGTTCTTTTTAATAGTGCTGTAACCAACGTGCACCAGCACAATTGCAACGATCATACTTACACTGTGCTCAACAGCAAAAAAACGGTTGTAAGTATCTTTCATGACCATACCACTACTTAAGACTCCTCGGGAAATGATGCTTGTGTAATAAAGCAGCAACCCCATCACCAGCTGCAGATCGCAAAAGATGAGGAGCATCAGCGCAGGCATTTTATTACTCTTCAGGAATTTCTTTTTGCCAAGCATTCCCATAAGGCTCTGAATCACCACAATCACTGCAAACAGCAAAACAAGATAACGCATGATACTATGGAAGAAAATAAGGTAACTGCTGGACGGCATAAGAATTGTATTTTGTTAGAATAAAGGTAAGTGAAACTGTCAAATTAAAAATCCACAACAGGTTTTTTTCAGAAATTCAACCCCAGGTATTTAAAAACCAATATTAAGCTTTTCCCTCACTGAAGTAATGTGTGCTGTGTGGTGCCTGCTGTGCCATGCATACATAGCCGTCATTTCCCGCAGTTCAATGTTTCGTCCGGACTGTGGGTGGTGGTAGGTACGGAGCCAGTCTTCCGGTTTCATTTTTTCCAGCAACGCCACCCACCTTCTGTGCAATGCATGCAGTAAAGTAACAGACACATTTACCGGTACTGAATCTGTATCCGGCAAAAGTGCCCATGCACCTTCATCATATGGTTTTATCGTGGGGTTATCTTCCGTGAGTGCGAGCTTCAGCCTGATATAGGCATTCATATGACTGTCTGCCAGATGGTGTACCACCTGTTTCGTATTCCATCCGCCCTCGCGGTATGGTACCTCCAACTGGTGTTCGTCCATATTTTCCACACAGGCATCCAACCAGGACGGAAGCGCACGCAGGACATTAATCCATCCCTGAATCTGCTCTGGTGAAAAATCATCCGGTTTCTGATACCTGCCTTTGGGATACTGTAGTTGTTCTGTGTTTTCAGTCATTTTCCAAAATTTTGAATCGTTGCTTCTGCTGCCGCCAAACAGTGCCAGGCGCTAAAAAAAAGAAGCCGCCCTTTGGGCGGCTTCTTTAACTACTTTTTGGGTTTTGCTGGTGCAGCCTTTTTCGGTGCTCCGGCAGACTTCTCTGCGTCTTCAATTTCTTTTACAGATTTATTGTTCGGATCAATTTCTTTGATCTTGTCCATATAGGCCTTCATGTTTTCTTTGTCCTTTTTATTGTAGTAGAAGTACATCAGGTATTCGTAGGCTCCCTTCAGGTCGTTCTTTTTCTCATAGTTCGGGCCAACCTTTTCCAGCCACTTTTTATAGTATTCTACGGCACCGCCGGTAGCAGCATCTGAGTCAATAGCTGCAGCGGTGCGGCCCAGCCAGTAAGCACCTGAAGGCTGATCAGGGTATTTGGCAACAAAATCCTGGAATGACTTCAGCGCTTTATCCAGATCCTTGCAGTAATAATACATGATACCTCTCCATGCGTAGTCTGAAGGCTGAGTTTCAGGGTTTGCTCTAATCAGGTTATTATACCAGTCAGCAGATTTGCAGTAATCTTTCTTGGTTTTAAATGCCTCTGCGATGGTTCTGTAAATGTCAGTTTTATTGTGGGCTGTATCATCTGCTATGCCTTTGTTGTAATAGTAACCAGCAGAGTCGAGCATGCCCATTTTCAGGAAGAGCTTACCAAACTGGATATATGCGCCGGGCGTAATTTTTGATGGGTTCACGATATGGAAGTAAGTGTGCAGGTTTTGTAATGCCAGCATGGAATCTCCACATTCTGCCTGCGAGAAACCTGTTATACCGGTAACTTCAATTTTTTCATCTCCAGACAATGACTGGCCGTTCATCAGTTCCTGAGCATATTTGGCAGCTTCGCAGTAGCTCTGTGCCAGATACATCAGCCTCAGGTACTTCATCTTGTCGGCCAAGGTATTGTCAGACAGCTTGATATATGGCTGAATGTTATCGAGGGCCATTTTGAATTTTCCTGAACGTGCATAAGCATCAGCCAGAGCCATGTATGGCAGCGGGTTAGTGTTGTCTGCATCTTTTGCCTTGGCATAATTATCCAGTGCACTCTGATAGTTGTGTGCTTCGTACCAGAGGTCGCCGATACGGGAATAAGCCAGAGAGTTCTTATTGTCTTTTTCAGTAACAGACTCGTAGTTGGTCATAGCTTCACCACCACCGCCGGGCACCTTGCGGAAAGCATCACCCAGTCCGATGTGTGTTTCAGCCTCATCAGCCTTAGTGAGCGCATCCTTATACCAGGCTATTGCCTGCAGGTAGTCACCGCCTTCAGAATAGGTAATGGCATCAGCCGCAAATTTTTCCTGTATCCATTCTTT
>OMJB01000047.1 GCA_900299255.1 Sphingobacteriales bacterium | reverse complement strand
CGATGGGGTGCGAAAATGAACAATAATAATTTCTACAAGGCTTTGACTCCTAAAGGAGTCGAGGCCTTGTCTGCTTTATCAGATGCCGGATATTAATGTTCAAATAGCGCAGTATATTTCGCCCTTGCAGGGCTTGTGTGTTGTTACTGTTAGCCGAGGGCTGCACCCTCGGCTATTGTATTACAGCCCTTCGGGCCTTTGATATGGGTGGAATTGTGGTTATTCTTGTATGCGGTTGTTTAATGAAACGTTTGAAAGAATTGTGTGCGGATAAACGAACTTCCAAACTTGTTACAATTTACGTCATTCCCAAGTGCTTTTTGAGCTCATCTTTTATGATGTATAGGGGTGAAGCAATTGCATTGATGTACTGGGTGTTTCCTTCTTTGTCGTTTTTTATGGAGAACTGAATACCGCTGGCTTCACTCTGTATTGCATTACCACAAAACTGTTTCTCGCAACATCGTAATACATATAAGGCGCACCCGAGGAACCGAACCGGAAATATCCTTCTACCAGATACCGGTAGCCCTCGAAGACATAGTTGCCACCAATATCATCAGGAAAAATATTGAAATGATCGAGCATACCCTCTATGCTGGCTTCGTTGAGCAGACGGCCCGCAGGGCCACTGGGAGAGCTTTGCAGGGAATATAATTTTATGCCGCTATCGTCGAGAAATTCAAAATCTATTGCAGCAGACGGTATCCTGCTGATAATTTCATCGGGGGTATTCACAATTTTGAACAGGGCAATATCAGCTCCGTAAAATGCATCTACAAGTTCAGTTTCCAGCAGAAAAGTGTATTTCTGTGCATCAGCGTCGTACATGCGCCGGGTTTCAGGGAACAGTCCGGCCAGCGACTGATCGTTGTAGAAGGCATTGTTCCTAAACTGAAAAACAAGGTACGGACTACAAATCTTCTTCTGTGCCAGCGTCACCCAGCGCGTGTCGTAGCGTTTCTGCTTCAGCACATTTGCAATAGCCTGTAGATTAGTAGGGTCTGTGCTGTTTAAATACTTTTTGTGTGTATAAGGGTCTGTGAAATAATGGGTGTCGAGCAAACGGCTCTGCGAGCCATCCAGCTTTGAGAATATTTCCTTTTTGTACAGCTCCTCGTCCATAGACCTGATGAAGCCAGCCTGCGAACGGAGGTTATGTGCTACCGTGAGGAAATAACCACCGCCAATATGAACGGTGCAAATATTGTTTTCAAACGTTCTGCGCTGGGGTTCGTCGATATTGTATATCCACATCAGCCGCAACAGAGGGGATGTCTGTTCATTGATCAAAGCATGTTTCTTACTGACGAGGTCATTGCCCGCACCGCTTTCATTAAACTGTAAAAACATATTCAACTGTTTTTCTGATTCCAGCAAAAATCCGATTATTCTGACAATTACGGAAATATGCCCATATGCAGTTTGTTGAGGTACAATTCAAATCTTCGCATATAATTTGTTATTACGCCCCTACAGGGCTATACCGATATTTTCTTTTACCCGAGGGCTTCACCCTCGGCTAGTGTATATTAGCCCGTCGGGCCTTTTGTTTTAAGAATAATTGAGGATTTTTCTATTCGGACATATGAAATGCATCCCAATGTTGAATGGCCCAACTCTTATATATTTAGCAATACTTCGGGACTGGTGCCGGAAGGTCAAACATTACAGCTGCTTTACCAGCATTCTTTTTGCCACAGGCAGCAGTGTTTCATTTACCGGCACATCGCGCGGAAATTCGACTTTGAAAACAGCAGGATTAGGCAAAGTTCTGATCCTGCGGATGACATCTATTTTTATCTGCTCGTAGGCGTTGGCCAGGTTTTTCTCCTGGCTCTCTACAAAATCTACTTTTATTCCTTTGTATCGCGCATTCTTATGTTCGAACAATGAAACGCTATAGTTATACACTCTCACCTCACGGTGATCGCCATAACGCAGGAACATATACCCTTCGTTTTTGTACAAGGGCATAATACCCACAGGTTCTATGACTATCTGCTTTTCGATGTAGTCGTATATCTCAGCTCCGTTGTCAATTGTTGTTTTCATTTCGTCGACTGCATAGGCAACGATCTGCTCCAGCTCTGCCATGATCTGATCATCTGACAGCATACGTTCGTATACCAGTTCCATTTTTTGCAGGTCTACCTGCTGGAGTGTGCGGGGAAACTGATCCTGCAGCAGGCGCTTGTTTTGACGGAATGCAAGCAGGTTGTTGTAATGAAATACTATGTCTGCCAGCTGGGGATATAGTTTTGTTTCTTTAAAGGCACGTTTCACATCCTGCAGATAAGCCAGCAGGCGGTATTGCTGCATTTCAAAGTCAATGTACCCTTCCATAAACCATGTTTCACTGAGTACCATAAATCATAGTTTTTGTTAGTTAAATATAGTACAAAACTGATGCCAGAATGATATGGCAGTATTTTCTAACGATGATTTGGCCGAAAAATCAATCATAGCTATATCAAAACACTCTACCTGCAGGTTTTAGTGATGAACCGGGAGGGGACGGAAACTTATGTTTTGTTTACCATTAACCCGGTGCATTATCCTGCTCAATAATTGAAGAAATACTGCACTTACCGAAACAATTGTGATAGATATCTCTTACAACAAGTTACGCATAATTATTGGGATTGGGAATTACATTGCATGGAGGAGTCAACCAAATCACGTTGCCTCTGAGATTATCGGACTGAATACTGTCGGAGTCTATACCAATACAATTTACAGTTGTTTCCGGTACCTGTATCAACTGATAGCCACGTGTGGCAACCATTGGCACATAACTCATAGATTTCCAGCAATGCTTGTAAGACAAATTTGAATACAACTGTTGTAGGGAAAGTACACAGTTAGCGCCTACATAAAGCCCGGGCACATATCCGTCAGCTGCAACTGCTTTATACCAAGCCTGGCAGTAATCAATTACAATAGATGATGCTGTGCCAGTATCTACACCTTCAAGGTCGCACCAGATATTCATGCCAGTAGGCAGTTCTGCACCAATTGCATTATTAGCTGCGTTTGTGCCGTTTGTTGTTCAGAGGGATGCAGATGGCACCCAACCTGCTACGGCTACATGCTGAACGGCAGTCAGTGCCAAACTGGCATTCAAGATTGCAGCTGCTTCGGCATTACTCAGGTCATGCACACCTTGGCTCGTGCTGCGTGAAAGATATCTGGCACAAAACGCACAGCCTTGCGCTACAAATTGTTTCGCTACCTCTGCGGTAACAACATTATTTGTGTCGATTCCTTTAAGTCCGGGCGGAGCCGGTTGAACTGAGACGATACTTGTCAGAGATACTCACATAGTAAAAATATTCAGATCATTGATTGCTCCTACTCTATTCAAGGCTTTTCGGAATACGCTCTTTATTAATACTATTTATTCTGTGTCAAAACGGGATTAAGCAAGGTGTTCTAAACTGGAACATTTGTTAATGCACACACGTACAAGAACAGGCTGTATCTAATTTCGTAAACTGTGCAAAATCAAATTTAATTGATATTTTATTTAAACAAAAATCAACTTTAATGTTTATTTAAATACCAGAGTTAGTTCGTAAATAGTGCGGTGCGGGACATGCCAACAGTGCAACGGGTAATTAATTCCGGCGCCAACAAACCAATTCATAACCGGGCTATACAACATTTTTTATCAGAGGCAGATGCCAAATTTTTCAAGGCGAGTACGTTTTTCAGGTGAAAATCGGGTTATAATATTGGATTTTGACTATATTTACGGATATTTTCAGCAATTAATACCGATTGCAGATTCACTGCACTTTGTTATGGGTATGTGCTGATGATTTTAAAGCTGTAAACGCAAAATATTGAACCATTTTATTTGCTAAAAACATGAATATGAAGAAATTACTCCCATTACTCCTCTTTATGGTGCTTGCTGTTGCAACGAAAGCACAAACCACATTTGTACTTACAACTGTGCCATGCCATAATGATGGAGTATTGTCTGTTTCGTTTACCGGTGTTAGCGCACCATTAACCGTATCGTGGCAAACATCGGGCACAACGGGTACAACAATTATTCATACCAGTGTTTCCGGCCTTACCGACGTACTTACTAATTATTCAGGAGGGCCAATTACAGTTACGGCCGTTGACGGGACTGGCGCGACTGCCTCCGGCTCATATTCCGGCTATGCCCCTTTTACAATCTGCCCTGTAGTAGTTAATGGAGCCCCCTGCCCTGCACCTGATACACTCACAGCGAGCGTATGCAGCGGCGGCACCGGGCCATTCCATTATCAGTGGTACGACGCTTCTACCTCAGCTATCCTTGGCACAATGAACCCAATGCCCGTGCCACAGGGAGGCATTTATGGTGTAATAGTTACAGATGCAGCAGGCTGTACTTACGGCTCGCTTGTTGATGCGATACTCTCTTTTGCATTTACCACACCGAGTTTCTCAGTGGCAACAACAACTACAGTTGCCAATTGTACTAATGGTACTGCATCAGTTACGACAACAGGCTCAGCTGTTCCACCGCTCACTTACCAGTGGTCTACAGGTGCAACCACGCCTACGATTGGCAGCCTTCTGATGGGAACCTACCACGTAACGGTTACCGATGCAAAGGGCTGCAGCGCATCCGACTATGCATTTGTGACACAGGCAGCAAGCATTACAGCACCTGTTGTACCTACGCCAGCATCGTGCGCCGGCGATGACGGTACAGTTATTGCATTTGGCACAGGAGGCACACCACCTTACAAATATGTTTGGAGTAACGGATCAACCGAACAAAGCCAGAAATGCCTGCGCAGCGGATTTTATACTGTGAACGTTACCGATGCAAATGGCTGTTTTGGCCAGGACGGTGGCTATGTGGGCACATCTACACCTGTAGTGGTTACCTATACTGCAACACCAAGCCTTTGTACCATAGCCAGCGGAACTGCTACTCTAGGAATAACCGGAGGCACGCCGCCTTACACTACTACATGGTTTACGACGCCCGTACATACGAGCATCACGGCTACTAACCTGGCAACCGGTGTATATTCCTATCGTGTATCAGACGCAGCGGGCTGCGCCCAGGAAGGCACCGTTTATGTTCCTTCCATAGACACAATCAGTGTCAGCTTTTTATCCAACCCGGCTGTGTGTTCTTCACCAACCGGCTCTATGACAGCTTACCCCACCGGCGGCGTAGCCCCTTACAGTTTTGCCTGGAATACCGGTGCAACTACAGCAACCATTACGGCAAAAACAGCTGGCGACTATACGGTTACAGTTACCGATGTAGACGGATGTAAAGCAACGGTAACCAAGTACCTGCCCTCCAATACGCCAATTGGCTTTGGCGAGGTGGCAACACCTGAATCATGCTTATATATAGCTGACGGCAGAGACACTGCGGTAGCCTGGGGTGGCAAACCGCCTTACTCCTATGGCTGGAGCACAGGTGGCACAACCAGCAATATCAACGCACTGCCTGCAGGCCCATACTGGGTACATGTAACAGACGCTAATGGCTGCACCACCAAAGACCAGTATTCGTATGTGGACTACGATACGACACAATATGGCTGCTACTGCACCATCAACGGTACTGTTTATCATGATGATAACGGCAACTGTGTGCAGGAGCCATACGAAACAGGCATACCTAATATGCAGATCCGTATCTCAGGAACAGCATTGGGCACGGTTTACACCTACACTGATGCAAACGGTTATTACACCTACAAAGTACCGGCAGGTGTTTATTCTGTAGCACAGAGTTCAATGGGCAACTACCGCATCTCATCGTGCCAATCATCTGTTGAATACACTACAACCCTGTCTGGCACAGGCTGCCTGAACACTGTGAACTTCGGTGATACCGTTCGTGATACAGTATATGATATGCGTATCTCTACATGGGATTATACTTTCCCGGTAGCGGGCCAGACCTATTCGCAAGTTGTAGTATTAACGAACGACGGAAACATGAGAGCAGATTCTGCAATGGCAGCATACAGGTGTGACGGACAGCTTTACCAGCCTTCATTCATTCCTTGCGGCTACTTTGCGGGAAGCAACAACTATTATCAGACAGACAGCGTTACTTCACTGGTGCCCGGCGCAAGCAAAATGTTCCTGGCAAATTACAGGGTTCCGGGTAATATACCAACAGGCACTACTCTTACGTTCAAAGACACCGTTGCTTATTTCTATCCTGTATCCAACTGGGTGAATGATAACACCAAATCCAATAACGTAAACATCTTCAGTACAAAAACTACAGGCTCTTACAACCCTGAATTTAAAGAAGTGTATCCTAAAGGAAGCGGATCAACCGGACTTATTTCCTACACCGATTCTGTGCTTGAATACATGGTACACTTCCAGAACACCGGAAACTGGCCTGTAATCAATGTAATGGTAATAGACACACTTGATAATAATGTGGAGTGGTCTACGCTTAAGCCAGGTTTCTCATCGGCCAGCAGTTATATAACTATGACGCAGAGCGGCTCCAGGAAAATTGCCAAATTCATGTTCAACGACATCAATCTGCCTACCATGTCTAGTGACCTGATCCGCAGCAACTGCATGTTTACCTATTCAGTACACATCAAACCAGGCCTGCCGGTAGGTACAACCATTAAAAACAGGTCATCAATCTACTTTGATTACAATGCACCTGTGCTGACTAATTACACCCTTAATACCATTTCATCTTCCGACCCATACCTCTCAGTACACAATACGACACCGGGAGCAAACCATACGTTTGCGGTTTATCCTAACCCAGCCAGCAGCACATTTAATGCTGTTATCAGCAGTGATGCAACAGGCAAGGGCGACCTGAAAGTGTGTGATATCACCGGCAAAGTATTGATGACAACAGCGGTTGAGGTACAGAAAGGCAGCCAGACAATAACTACAGATGTAACCAATCTGGTGCCAGGTATCTACTTTGTAAGTTTCACCAACAACGGCCAGACCGAAACACAGAAACTGATTATAATGAAATAGAACTTTTCTTCTTCATT
>OMJB01000046.1 GCA_900299255.1 Sphingobacteriales bacterium | reverse complement strand
GTAGAAGAAATTGTTAATTTTATTGGTGATCAGCGTGGCTATCCGAGCGCGCACCCGCTACCGGAACCGGAAATGGACGATGAAGATGGTGGTGGCAAGTCTGTGGACCTGAAGAACCGCGATAAACTATTTGATGACTGCGCGCGCCTTGTAGTGCAGATGCAGTCGGGCTCTACATCGAACCTGCAACGCCGTTTGAATCTGGGTTATAACCGTGCAGGCCGCATTATGGATCAGCTTGAAGCCGCAGGCGTTGTAGGCCCGGCAAACGGCAGCAAGCCGCGGGAAGTATATTTTAAATCAGACTCTGAATTGGACGAGTTTTTACATTCTTTGAATTAACTTTGCCCACCCAAAATCGCCCTATGGGCAAAATTCAGTTACGAAACATGAGAAAATTATTAGCAGTAAGTGCCATCGCTCTGTGTTGTATTGCGCAGCCTGTTTTTGCACAAAACGATACAAAGGCAAAAACAATACTTGAAAGCGTAAGTAAAAAGATAAACGCACTTAAGTCTTTGAAAGCCAATTTTGCGCTCACCCTTACAGGCGGCAAAGGTGGCAAGGTAAATGACTCGAAAAAAGGTTCAGTATCGCTTAAAGGTCAGAAATATCATGTACTCATTGCAGGGCAGGAAATTATCTGTGATGCAAAAACAGTATGGACTTATAATAAGGAAGCCAAGGAAGTGCAGATAACCAATTATAACCCCGCAGAACAATCTATGTTTCCGGCTAAACTATTTACCAATTTTTATGACAAGGAATATAAATACTCCTACAAAGGCGACATTAAAGAAGCCGGCAAAAGCTGTGACTTGCTTGAACTTATACCGAACGACAAAAGCAAACAGCTGGTGAAAATTGAGCTGATGATTGAAAAATCGTCATCGACAATTATAGGCGGCAACTACTGGGAGAAAAACGGCAACAAGTACAAAATAGCCATCAGTAATTATACTCCGAATGCCAATATACCTGACACCTATTTTGCGTGGAACCCGAAGGACCATCCGGGAGTAGAGACAGTTGATCTTAGGTAATTGATTGGTTGATTGGTTGAGTAGTTGAGTAGTTGTTTAGGGGGAGGTAATAAAATTCTTTTATTCATTATTTCTGGTTTGCTGCATTTCTGAGAAACGTGATGTAACCATTTAGCAGTTTTGCGACCACTACTGTCTTTTCTTCAAAAATTTTGAGCTTTTCTCTGTCTATATATTGACAGTCATGTGCGTCAATCAAATGATTCAGTACTTCTGATAGAGATCCGCGGGACTGAATGCAAAAATGAAGCTGGTCTTTATAAGTGAATCGACCATGCCCTTCAGCTATGTTACTGCACACTGATCTTACTGATCGCCTGAGCTGGCTAACAAGGTCGTACTTTTCCTCATTAGGAAACTGCTTTATCAATTCATATACCTCCAGTTTCAGCAATCTCGCCTGTTTCCAAACATCTAAGTCAGTAAACCTCTGATGCGTATTAGATTCACCCATAAACCAGCATTAGAATTGACCAAAAAACATCAAAAAACAACCCACCAAACAACTCAACCAATAAACCATTCAACTAATCAACCATTCAACTAATCATCTAATCAACTAATTCCATCAGTCTGTGCGTCTTTGCTGATCTTTTTTACAAGGCCCTGTAGGACATTGCCCGGTCCAACTTCAGTAAAGTGAGTGGCGCCGTCTTCTGTCATTTTTATTACGGTCTGAGTCCAGCGAACAGGTGATGTGAGCTGATTGATGAGATTCTGTTTGATGAGTTGCGGATCGGAATAAGGCATTGCGTCTACGTTCTGGTATACCGGGCATGTTGGTGTATTGAAATGAGTAGCAGCGATTGCCTCCTGAAGTTCCTGCCGTGCCGGCTCCATAAGCGGAGAATGGAATGCGCCGCCAACCTGCAGCAGCAATGCACGTTTGGCACCAGCGGCTTTTAGTTTTTCGCAAGCCTGCGTTACACCTTCATTGCTACCACTGATCACCAACTGACCGGGGCAGTTATAGTTAGCCGCTACCACCACCTCTGTGGTAAATTCACGGCATATTTCCTCCACTCTGGCATCATCCAACCCGAGCACTGCGGCCATGGTAGACGGATTGATCTCGCACGCACGTTGCATTGCTGCAGCACGCTTTGCTACCAAACGCAGGCCGTCCTCAAATGAGAGAACCTTATTGGCTATCAACGCCGAGAATTCGCCCAAAGAATGCCCGGCAACCATATCTGGTTTCAGATCGGGGGTAGTTTCGAATAAAATAACTGAATGCAGAAAAATAGCTGGCTGAGTTACATTAGTTTGCTTGAGTTCATCGGCAGTACCATTGAACATAATATCTGTGATGCGAAACCCGAGAATGTCATTGGCTTTTTCGAACAGATCTCTTGCAGTTTCGTTCTGCTCATAAAGGTTCTTACCCATCCCTACAAACTGTGCACCCTGGCCAGGAAAAATATATGCATGCTTCATTTATGTCGATTTTAGGGTGCGAAAATAAACCCTAAACCACCAATCCACAAATGCAATAAAATCTATCTGAATTCGATCAATTTTGCATGTGCAATTACCATATCACTTTCCCGGCTCCTTCCCGTATCAACTCAGGCGCACCGCTGGTGCAGTCTACAATTGTCGAAGCAAGTGTGTTGCCAATACCGCCATCGATGACTATGTCGACCAGATTGCCGAAAATATCGTGCATTACATCCGGGTCGGTAAGATAGGGTACATCTTCGTCCATAGGCAGGGAAGCACTCATAATAGGGTGGCCTAGCTCCTGAACAATATTCTGGCATATCTTATTGTCGGGTATACGAATACCAACGGCATCCTTTTTCGTCTTCATCATCTTGGGTACCAACTTGCTCGCCTGCAGAATAAATGTGTATTGCCCAGGCAACGCAGCTTTCAGCAACCTGAAGATGGGTGTATCCACACTTTTAGCATAATCGCTGAGGTGGCTGAGATTAGAGCATATAAATGAGAACTGAGCCTTTTTCAACTCAACTTTTTTAATGCGGGCTATGCGGGCTATGGCATCGGCATTTGAGATATCGCAACCTATACCGTAGATCGTATCGGTTGGGTAAATAATTACGCCACCTCTTTTCAGGCAATCCACCACAGTTTTAATATTTCTGGGTTGCGGATTATCAGGATGTATCTGCAGTAACATAACAATATTTTCATAAAGATACGATTCATATTGGGCTTATAGCAGGTATTGTGTAGTTTTACCTCTGGGGAATTGGTGGCTTGGAATTGGGAATTGGGCCCCGATAGCTATCGGGGGGAATTGGGAATTGGTGGTTTGGAATTGGGGAGCCAGCGCAATCAATATGGAATTTGAGTTTTCACTACTTGTCAACCAGTCAACAAACCAACTAATCAACAAACCAACCAGTCAACTAACCAACTAATCAACAAACCAACAAGCGCGTGTTTTCAATCATCATACCTACCTGGAATAATCTGGCTTTTGCAAAGCTGTGTGTGGAGAGTATCCGCAAAAACTCGGCATTCAATCACCAGATCATACTGCATGTAAACGACGGCAGCGACGGTACACGGCAGTGGGCAATTGATGAACAGATAGACCATAGCTGGTCTGCCGACAATGTGGGGATATGCGCAGCAGTGAATGAAGCAGGAGGACTTGCCACCACCGATTATGTGGTGTACATGAACGATGATATGTATGTGTGCCCCGGATGGGATACAGCTATCATGGACGAGATTAAGAAAGCGAGAACGGACTGCTTCATGCTCTCATCAACCATGATTGAACCAACTGACCATAACAATCCTTGTGTGATAGTGCGCGACTACGGCACCACTATTGAAACTTTTAAAGAGCAACAACTGCTGGCTGAATGCGGTGCCATGGAAAAAGCCGACTGGACGGGATCTACGTGGCCACCCACTATTGTGCACCGCAAATACTGGCTGATAACCGGGGGCTACAGCATAGAGCTCAGCCCCGGAGTGAGCAGCGATGACGACTTCTCTATGAAGATGTGGGCAGCAGGCTGCCGCATATTTAAGGGTGTGGGTAAAAGCAGGGTGTACCACTTTCAGTCTAAATCTACACTGCGCATCAAAAAGAACAATGGCCGCAAGCAGTTCCTGATGAAGTGGGGCATCAACCAGTCGACCTACAACAAGTACTACATACGCCGCGGCACACCATGGACGGGCCCACTCACCGACCCCACCGGATCTCATATGCAGTGGGAGCAATTCAGGGCATGGGCTAAGAGGAAGATTATGTAGGGGTTTGTTGTTACAATAATCGCTCGTTTGGCGCAAGTCTTTTTTGACTTGTGTGTTTTACAGGCAAGTGTTTTCCACTTGCGAATACTACATATTCAGATCCTTTCCACTTGCCATTACAATACAATCTGCTTACCTTTAATTTATGAGCATCCGATACAAATTCTGGGATGAGTATGCCACCTACTTTGTCTCCTTTGCAGTTGTTGATTGGATTGATGTGTTTACAAGGAACTACT
Organism: Sphingobacteriales bacterium; assembly: GCA_900299255.1. GTDB lineage: Bacteria > Bacteroidota > Bacteroidia > Chitinophagales > Chitinophagaceae > Nemorincola. The sequence goes on along the minus strand of OMJB01000046.1, from coordinate 19,142 downwards.
ATCGGGAGATTGTTGTAAACAGTATTAAATATTGCATTGACAATAAAGGATTGAGAGTACATGGATGGGTGCTGATGACCAATTATGTGCATTTACTTATTTCAATGTCTCATGGGAACAAACTAACTTTTTCAGACATAATGCGGGATATGAAAAAGTACACCGCAATGCAAGTGATAAAAAGTATCAGAGAAAATCCTCAGGAAAGCCGGAAAGAATGGTTGCTATATATGTTTGGCAGGAACGGACGAAGTAACAGTAACAATACAAATTTTCAATTTTGGCGGCAAGATAATCACCCGATACAAATCAAAGATGAAAAACAATTTTCGAACTCTTTAGAATACATCCACAATAACCCTGTGAATGCCGGATTTACTGATGAGGCATCGGCCTACCCATGGAGCAGTGCAAAGGATTACATTGGCAAAAAAGGGTTGGTTCCTATTAGCATTATGTAGCGTTCGCAAGTGGAAAACACTTGCAGAATTGCAGACACAAGTCAAAAAGACTTGCGCCAAAAGGGGGAAGTCCCAACATCACAGGAAAGTGCTACTCGTACATACAAGCAACTCAGCCCCTGGTTATCTCAATATCACCATCATCGCTCACCCTGACTATTCTAGACGGTGGATTAATAGCAGTGTCATGCTGCCGGTGCCTTACTACATAGTTTACTCCCTGTATTATGGATTGTTCTATCATGGAATATATTGCGGGAGTGGGTTGGCCGCTTAGGTTAGCGGAGGTAGAAACCAGCGGTTTGCGCAATCTTTTGATGAGTGCTTTGCAAAAAGGATCGGTGGTAACCCTGATGGCTATGCTGCCGTCTTTATTAACCACATTGTCCGGGAAGCCAAGCGCACCATCGTAGATGACAGTGGTGGGGCGTTCGCATGATTCAACGATAGCGATTATATCGGGAGGCGGAGCGGCTACGTACTGCAGAATATCGCGGGCATCAGCCAGCAGGATGATCATTGATTTCTCCTTTGGCCGGTTTTTCAAACCAAAAATCTGCTCTACAGCCTGCTCATTCAGTGCATCGCAGCCAATCCCCCAAACAGTTTCGGTGGGATAGAGAATGGTACCGCCGCTCTGCAAAACTGCAATACAGTTCTTTATATCTTGTTCGAAGTCCACCATAGCAGTTGTTGATTAGTGATATCCATAGCGCATCGGAAATGCTTTTCGGGGCATTGCCGGTGACCATGCAGTCCGCAGGGCCTACAGGCCAGCCTTTCGGTTATTTCCACCAGCCTTGCATTATCGCGGAGCGGCCCAAAACCAAATGCAGGTACAGTGGAGCAAAAGACAGCCGTTACCGGGGCATTCATGGCAGTGGCAAAATGGAGTGGTGCAGAGTCATTGGTGTAATTCATAACCGCCTGCTGCATCAGAGCTGCCGACTGCAGGAAGTTGAGTTTGCCGCAGAGGTTTTGTACGTTTTTATTGGAGGAGCCGGTCAGTATCCCGTCTGCCAGTTCTTTATCTGTAGGAGCTCCTATCAGGAAAATCCGGTACCCGGCAGGCAGCTCATTGATGAGGCTGATCCATTTTGAAGCCGGGAACTGCTTGGTAAACCAAACAGATGATGGCGCAATACATATGTATGGCTCTGCCTGGTATTGCTTCACCAGCTCATAGTCTGCCGGAGAGGGGTATAATTTTGGAAATGATTTGCTGTTATCTGTTATCTCGCTGATGAGTAAATTGTTCCGCTCTGTTTCGTGTACCGGATTATGACTGTAGGGTTCAGAAAGGTGGTGTTGCACTTTTTTCGTATAGCAAAACGAAAGGGGGTTCTTGTCAAACCCGGCTTTGTAACCGGCACCTGAAAACAACGTGATGATTCCGGAGGTTGCAAACCGATGCGGGTTGATAACATGCGTGTATTTTTCTCGGCGTACCCGCATTGCCAATTTCATCAGATTTTTATTCTTACCGTTTTTCTTATCCCAGATGAGCATATTGGTTATATACGGATGCTCTTTAAGCAAGCCTTCATTGCCTTTGCGCAGCAGAAAATCTATCCGGGCATCCGGGAAACGGGCATGCAGCTTTTCTATAAGAGCTGTTGCCAGCACCACATCTCCGGTAAAAGCTGTTTGAATAATCAGGAATTTATGCATGAACAGTGCAAAACTACGATTGAATGGCTTTTGGAAGGTTTTAACAATAAAAAAATAATTTTTTAGCGATTTTGGTGCTAAATTTGTTACAATACCTAAGTAAACTATTAAATATCATACAAATGAAAAAAATCATTCTCTCATTAGGAGTAATTATGCTGTGTGCCGGAGTTGTTATGGCTCAGGGTAAAAAGAACAAGAAGGGTGATGCAGGCAACGATAAAAAACAGACTGTTACCAATACCCCACCAGCTACCAACAACGCTGCGGTGCCAACCGGATCACTTACCGCTGACAATATGGCTTTTGCCGATCTGTCACATGATTTTGGCACTGTGCCTGAGGGGCCTGATGCTACTTGTGAATTTACATTTAAAAACACAGGCAAGGAGCCAATCATTATAGAAAAAGCGCAGCCATCCTGTGGTTGTACAGTGCCTTCTTTCTCGAAAGAGCCAGTACCACCGGGAGCAACAGGAACCATAAGTGTAGCTTATCATACAAAAGGCAAACCTAATCCGTTTACAAAAACGATTTCTGTAGTGTCGAACGCAGGCACCAAGGTGCTTACGATAAAAGGCAATGTAGAAAAAGCGCCATCAGGGTCTGTGCCTGAAAACTCTTCGATGCTGAAAACGAATTAATCAGTTTTTTGCCTGAACAATGAAGAAAACCTGCATCACTTTATTCTTTCTGGCACTGAGTGCAACGGCACTGAAAGCCCAGGAAAGCAAGGAGATGCGGCGCAAAGCAAAAAAAACGGATCAGGCGGATGGAAAAAACGAAACAGCAACGGCAGATAGTACCAAAAAGGTGCATGAGCCGGGCAAGTTCCGATTTGAAGATGAAACACACGACTTTGGCGAAATAACCGAGGGCCCATTGGCTGAATGCGATTTCGAATTTAAAAATGTGGGCAAAAGCCCTATTCTTATTTCTGAAGCACATGGCTCGTGCGGATGCACGGTTGCCAAATGGCCCACGGAACCAATTCAGCCAAAACGAAAAGGTGTGATACATGTAACCTATGCTACCTATGGACGGGTAGGGCCAATTGACAGAGATATATTTATCACTTCAAATGCGCAGCAGAGCAAATTAAAACTCCATTTAACCGGAGTGATCAGGCCCAAACCTGAGCTTCCTAAAAAACCAGAAGTACCACCTCCGCCGCCGGTACCTATGCCCGACGATAAATAACTGATTATTAGTAAGGCCAAACCAAATTTGTAAAAACAACCTTTACTTTTCCTTAGCATTTTAGTATTTAAATTGCACTGTATGAAAAAGATATTATCTGTAGTTTTTGGATTAACACTAGGCCTGGGAGCAGCATTTACGAACGCCACTCAGTCATATGCACAAAGCGCACCAGCCCCAAAAGAAGGGCCTATGTTCAAATTTGAATCAGGAGACAGTTTTGACTTCGGAGTACTGAAACGCGGGCCTGTTGCACCGCATACATTTGAATTTACCAACGTGGGCACGCAGCCACTTATAGTTATGAATGTAACCCCGTCTTGTGGCTGCACGAATGTGGACTGGACGAAGAATCCGATATTGCCGGGACAGAAAGGCAAAATTCAGCTGAGCCTGAAAACTGAGGAACAACATGGTGTTTTCAACAAAGAAGTTTATATACAGTCAAATGCAGTGAATAACCCTCACGGCGACAAACGTTATACGATTTATATTAAAGGTGATGCGCGCGACTAAGCAACGGCGTTGCTCATTTGAAGAAGGGGGTACGTGCGTATCCCCTTCGTTATTTAACCTGTTGTGCTACGGCCCTGCAGCATAGGCACAAACAATGATTCGCCCATTTCCTCCTCTGTTATGCCGCCATTGGCATCCTTAGTGACCCTTAGCATTTTCTGGTTACTATCGTCACCGACCGGAACAACCATAATGCCTCCCGGCTTCAGCTGTAGTAACAACTTTGGGGGTATGAAAGGGGCACCGCATGTAATGAGTACCTTGTCGAAAGGGGCATAAGAAGGCAAACCTTCAAATCCGTCTCCGTAAAACCGTTTTATATTCGGGTACTTTTTCAGTAATTCAAATTTTCCCTTGAGATCATATAATTCCTTCTGGCGCTCAATGGTGAAAAGGGAAATACCCAGCTCACCCAGCACACAGGCCTGATAGGCACTGCCTGTACCTATTTCGAGTACTTTATCATATTTCTTCAAGTCCAGTAAGCTGGTTTGCCAGGCAACAGTATAAGGCTGAGAAATGGTTTGCCCGGCTGCAATAGGGAAAGCCCTGTCTTCGTAAGCCTGCCGTTCAAATGCCTTGTCCAGAAAGAAATGCCTGGGAACAGCTTCAATGGCAGCAAGCACTCTTTCATCCTTTATGCCCTTGTCTCTGAGCAACTGTACCAGTTGTTTGCGCATTCCCTTGTGCAGGTAATTATCTTCACTGGGCACTCTGTTTTGCATGCCGGCAAAGGTATATCATAAACACCTTAAAAAGGAGTTGCCTGCATTATACCCAGGGTTGCTTTAATGATAGTTAAATGAGCGTTAAACCGTATATTGCAAAAGCTATTGTATTTTTCACCTCTTTACCTTTGAGCTGAGATGAAGAAGATATTTCCGCTTATTGTTGTCCTTATTACGCTGTCAGTTGTGGGCATTCTGTTCATCCAGATGTCGTGGATTAACAATGCACTGAAACTGAAGCATGAGGAATTTCAGCGGGAAGTAGATAATGCCCTCAAGCAGACCAGAGAGGCACTGTACAGTAAGTTTACCTATGATTCTAAACTGATTTTTCCGAATGAAGAATCAAGGCAGTTTTTCCTTCAGAATAATTTCAGGGTAGACGGAGCATTTACAAAGGAAGATATAGAAACAATCATTGAAAAATCATTGGCCCAGAACAATATCAGGCTGCCTTTTGAGTTCTGCGTACAGAACATATACCACTTTAACATCCTTCAGTCGGACGGGTTTCAGATTGCAGACCTCCATTCAGACAAACAAATAGAACTTTCCCCTGATGATGCGCTGCGCTCACATGAAACTTTATACCTGGCTATTTTTGAAGACAAGAATGCCATCATCAGGGAAATGCTGTGGATGATCATTGCATCCATTGTATTCACAACCATTATTGTGCTGGCGTTTTTTGTAACAGTAAGAACGCTGTTCAATCAGAAAAAACTTTCGGAGATAAAGTCAGACTTTATCAACAACATGACCCACGAACTTAAAACGCCTCTGGCTACTATTTCTTTGGCTATTGATGCGCTTACCAATGAAAAGGTGATACATGATACTGATAAGATCAAGATATACAGCAGCATGATCAAGGAAGAAAACAAGCGCATGAACAAGCAGGTGGAAAAGATCCTGCAGGCGGCCAGGCTTGAGAAAGAAGAGATCAAGCTGAATATACAGCAACTGGACACCCACCAGATCATCTGCAAAGTGGCAGACAACCTGGCACTGCAGATTCAGGAAAAGAGCGGCACGCTGACGCTGAAACTAAATGCCACCAGCCCGGTAATAGAAGCAGATGAAGTACATTTTTCCAACATCATCTTTAACCTGCTGGACAATGCCATGAAGTACTCGATGGATGCTCCGCACATTGAAGTGATAACACTGAATACGGGCAACGGAATGCTATCTATAAAGATCAAAGACAACGGGATAGGAATGGACAAGGAGACCCAGTCGAGAATATTTGAGAAATTTTACCGCGCCCACACCGGCAACCTGCACAATGTAAAAGGCTTCGGGCTTGGCCTAAGCTATGTAAAAGCAATAGTTGACGCTCATGGTGGCAAAATCAAAGTAGAAAGCGCACCGGGCAAAGGAAGCACCTTTACACTCATACTGCCACCCGGCGAAAAAGAATAATATTCTGTGCCGGATTTTTTTGTATCAGATTACAACGCAAAGGCTTTTGATTACTGAGGCAAGGCGAATTGCATCGAAAATCCGTGGCTCATCCGCACCGTGTTGTTTTACAGAATGCTCATGAGACCTGACACACTGCTCGCAACCGTTTACCGCCGACAAAGCCAAGCTCATCAGTTCAAACAAGGCCTTGCCCATCGCCGGGTTCATCATGATACTCATACGAAGGCCAGCTGGGTGCTTTTGGTAGTATTCAGTGCTGTGCATAAAATGCTTGAAGCGATAGAATATATTGTTGGCACTCATAAGAGAGACACAGGCATGGGTTTCAGCTATTTCTTCATCAGTTGCACCATTTGCCCTGCAATGACTTTCGAATGCAGCAATCAAAACGCTGTGTTTTTCATTGACACACACAGAAAGCGCTAGAAGATATGCTTCCTTCTTTGTAAGATGCAAACTACCGATAGTAGTGGATACATTGAGCTTCAGATCGCGCAAATACTTACTGTTTACCAAGGCAAGGGCATTAAGGCCTTGGCTGGTATATGGCTGCTCGATACCTGCAACTTCAAGCAAGCCTGCCACGCTTTCGTTGATTTCCATGTTCTGAAACAGATTGAATGCTAAATAGAAATAACCGCAGCCTGGTATTGGAGCAGGCTGCGGTTAGAAAATTAAATTACTATCCTACTGCAGGCACCAGTGTTTCTTCACCTCTTGTCCAGTTACATGGGCAAAGCTCATCTGTCTGGAGTGCATCAAGTACACGCAGCACTTCGCTGACATTTCGGCCCACACTCAGGTCATTGATACAAACCCAGCGAACGATACCATCGGGGTCAATAATGTAAGTAGCACGATAGGCAACTTTTTCTTCTGCTGAAAGGATACCCAATGCCTCAGCAAGGCTTTTGGAAGTATCTGCAATCATAGGAAAACGAAGATCGCGCAGGTCTTTATGATCCATGCGCCATGCGTGGTGCACATATTCGCTGTCAGTTGATGCGCCGAGCAGTACCGTGTCACGGTCTGCGAAGTTGGTGTAGTTTTTGTTGAATTCAGCGATCTCAGTGGGGCATACAAAAGTAAAATCCTTTGGCCACCAGAACATTACAGCCCATTTACCCTCGATATCCTTGTTGCTGATATTTTTAAATTCTTTTCCTTTTTCGATTGAAACCACAGATTTCTTATCGAATTGGGGAAATTTACTTCCCACTGTTACAAAACTGTCAGACATAATTTGGTTCTAGTTTTTGATTTACAATTTCTGCAAAGTTCGTTTTTTAAAAATTCAATAGGCTGATTTAAGTCATATTGATTGCTTATTTGCTAATAAAAAGATTCAATTGCCTTTATAGAATTTAATGATAAACCAGCTTAATGAAACGAAAGTGCAGGAGAAAACCTTACCAATTAACCCGATTGGGCTATAACAGAATTGAATAAAACAAAAAGCAGCTTTCAAATCAGCATGGTGACAAAATACAGAAACGCGCCTATAGGAAATTTCAAATAAGCACCACCATAGCGAGCTGTCATTTAGCCGCTGCAAGTAAATTTTCAATAAAAATGCTGTTCTTAAATACTTGAAACATTTACACCTGCAAATTCCCTTACAGCAGTGGCAATACCTTGAGCATCATATCCGCATTCCCTATGCAATTCCTCCGGCTTGCCGTGTTCAACAATCCGGTCAGGAATTCCCAGCATTTTCACCTCGGGCGAATAGTTATTTGCTGACATAAATTCGAGTATGGCACTACCAAAACCACCAACAACTGTTCCGTCTTCGACAGTTATAATTTTGGTGTAATTCTGTGCAATTTCATGCAGCATCCGTTCATCCAGCGGCTTGACAAAACGCATATCATAGTGCGCAGGATTCAGGTCTTCTGCCAACAGAACTTTGCAGGCTGATACAGCATAATTTCCGGGATGGCCAATAGTCAAAATGGCAACATCCCTTCCGTCACAAATCTTACGCCCGGTACCCGTTTCAATTTGTTCAAATGGCGTGCGCCACTGGGGCATTACACCCTGGCCTCGCGGATAACGTATCACATATGGTTCATTGGTGTCGGGCAACTGTGCAGTATACATCATATTGCGCAGTTCCTGTTCATTCATCGGCGCTGCCACCACCATATTGGGGATGCACCTCATGTACGGAATATCGTATGCTCCATGGTGAGTTGGGCCATCATCGCCAACCAATCCGGCCCTGTCGAGGCAGAACACTACAGGCAGCTTCTGGATGGCAACATCATGTATCACCATATCATAGGCGCGCTGCATGAACGAACTGTAAATATTACAGAACACTTTTAAACCCTGCGTTGCCATTCCTGCACTGAGCGTTACTGCATGCTGTTCGGCAATACCTACATCTATTGCCCTGTCGGGCATAGCATCCATCATAAACTTGAGTGAACTGCCTGAAGGCATAGCCGGAGTGATTCCCATGATCAGGGGGTTCTTCTCTGCAAGTTCTACAATGGTATGGCCGAACACATCCTGATACTTGGGAGGTTCAGGTATTGTTGATATTTTCTTGTTGATCTTACCAGTGATCTTATCAAACGTACCCGGAGCATGCCAAAGGGTTTGGTCCTGCTCGGCCAGCTCGTAGCCTTTTCCTTTTACTGTTTTTATGTGCAGCAATTTAGGCCCAGGGATATCGTGCAGGCCTTTAAGTGTCTCTGTCACCTTAAGAACATTATGCCCGTCAATAGGGCCAAAATACCGCAGGTTGAGTGCTTCAAACAAATTACTGCTTTTAGATACAACCCCTTTTAGGCCTGCTTCTACTTTCGATGCCAGTTTCTGAAATTCTTTAGTAGGCAGCTTGCCGAGCAAATTCCATACATCGTCACGGAATTTATTGTAGGCATGAGAAGTTGTAATGTCGGTAAGATACTCTTTCAAAGCACCTACGTTAGGGTCAATAGACATGTTATTATCGTTGAGGATAATCAGTACATTAGCCCCGCTTACCCCGGCATGATTAAGTGCCTCAAATGGAAGCCCTGCTGTCATGGCACCGTCTCCAATAACCGCAATATGGCGCCTGTCCAGTTCGCCTTTGTATTTTGAAGCAACTGCCATACCCAATGCGGCGGAAATTGAAGTAGAAGAATGCCCAACGCCAAACGAGTCGTAAACACTTTCGCTTCGTTTTGGGAAACCGCTCAAACCACCATACTTACGGTTGGTATGAAAAATACTACGGCGGCCTGTTAGAATTTTATGCCCATATGCCTGATGCCCTACATCCCAAACCAACTGGTCGTAGGGTGTGTTGTAGACATAATGGAGCGCTACAGTGAGCTCTACAACCCCAAGGCTTGCTCCGAAATGCCCACCATGTATACTTACACAATCAATAATAAACTGCCTCAGTTCATCACACACCTGTTTCAACTGGCTCTTGTCCAGCTTTTTCAGGTCATCCGGTGTATTGATCTGGCTAAGTAACGGCCCGGCAATAATCTCTCCCATCCACTAAAAAATAAAAATGAGGAACAAAATTAAATAAAAAATTAATACACAGCCCTATTTGTAATAAAATCGGCCGATATGCTGCACACCGGCAATAAACACACTACTTTATTTCACATCCACCCATGCACCATGTTCCTTCAGCAGCGCGATCAGCTCTCCGACAGCAACTTCGCTAGGCACGTTCTTTTTCATCACGTCTTTGCCTTTGTATAAAGTTATTTTCCCAGGGCCACTCCCTACATAACCAAAATCTGCATCAGCCATTTCGCCGGGGCCATTTACTATACAACCCATAATGGCAATTTTCACACCTTTCAAATGGTTGGTAGCCGCCCTTATCTTTCCTGTTGTTTCCTGAAGGTCAAACAGCGTACGCCCGCAACTAGGGCAACTGATATATTCAGTCTTACTGATGCGAGTACGGGTTGCCTGCAGTATATAGAATGCAGTATTATTCAAAAACTGTTCATTGCTTTTAACTTCAAGGTATGTGCGCCCGCTAATCTTCACATTGTCCATTTCAGCCGGATTGTTTTTCAACCACAAGCCATCTCCAAAACCATCAAGCAAAAGCCCGCCTGTATCTGTCGCATATTCTATTAGTTGTTTATCTACCGTCCGCTCTTTGCTTTCACAATATAAAATCACCGGATTCTTAAGATCATTGTCTGCCAACTCAGCAAGGAACCTTCTCACAGATGCCATTGCATGTTTGTTAGAACTTTTTACTACCAGAACCGTGCCAGAATAGGCCCGCAATTTGTCCAGCAACCCATTTAACAAATCATTCGCATCAATACTTACAAAACACTTCTGGCTGGTTGGCAAACTGCCCTCAATAAACTCTGACTGTGTCAGCAACGGGAAGCATTTTGATTTATCAGCGGCATCAGGCCAGACCGCGAGATCACAAATTACCTGAAGGGTACCCGGCAAGGCAAAATCAATTAAGCCGGCACCAGTATAAACGTAATCTGCCGCTGCGTCACTAATACTCCACTTGTCGGAATCCGGATTGTAGCTGTAACCTACATGTACGAGGCCAGAGGTTTTAATAGTACCCACATCAGACAAATCAGCCACTACTACAGGGGCCTGCCTTGCACCAATATTCTGAATAGCATGAGTTTCTCTTCTGCTGTAGTGGAAAGGATTGTAGGGCAATACCGGTGTAACGACACCCTGACTATCCGTTTTTGTATTTCTAAAATCAGCTATAGGGTTGTGGCCCGCGCGGCTAGCGTAGCGGCTAACAATATCCCGGCACACCGGAATTTCAAATTCCGGATCCTCAGTCAGGGAAACCCTGATAGTATCTCCTATACCATCTTCCAGCAGCGTACCAATACCAATTGCGCTTTTTATTCGCCCGTCCTCACCATCGCCAGCCTCAGTTACACCCAGGTGCAGCGGATAGCATTCTTTAAACTCTTCATCCATTTTCTGTACCAGTAGCCTGTATGCCTGAACCATTACCAATGGATTACTTGACTTCATACTCAGTATCACCTGATGGTAGTTTTCGTCACGTGCGATACGCAAAAACTCCATTGCACTTTCTACCATGCCAATGGGGGTGTCGCCGTAGCGGCTCATGATCCTGTCGCTCAGCGAACCATGATTGGTGCCAATGCGCATTGCCGTGCCATACTCTTTACATATACGGAGCAAGGGTGTAAACCGCTCCTTGATACGGGCAACTTCCTCATTGTACTCTGCGTCGGTATATTCAATAAAATCGAACTTCTTTTTATCAATATAGTTGCCTGGGTTAATTCGTACCTTCTCAACTATACGTGCGGCAATTTCGGCCGCATTGGGTGTAAAGTGTATATCTGCAACCAGCGGTGTATCATATCCGGCAGCGCGCACCTCGTTCTTTATCAGGAGCAGATTTTCAGCTTCATTTCTACTTGGGGCGGTAATCCTTACCATCTGCGCTCCGGCCTCTATGCAACGAATGGTCTGCGCAACAGTGGCAGCAGTGTCCATGGTATTTGTAGTGGTCATGGTCTGGATGCACAAGGGGTTGCCATAACCAACGTAGAGGCTACCTATTTTAACCTCGCGGGTGTGAAGCCGCTGGTATTCAGTAAGGGATGAGCAATAGTGCTGCAGCATAAATCTTCAATAACGAACAAAGTTAACGTAAATAAGAAGTCATTTTGTGGGGTTAATAACTGTGTAAACAAAATAAAAAGGTAAAATTCTGCTGACATATGGGGTGTATGTTTGCATTTTTAAACCAAACAATAGTATTTTAGCAGAATTACTACAAGAGCGTTAATGGACTACGAAATAAAACAATCTGGCAAATTTAAATATGTAGAGGAGGGAACCGGTGAAACTCTGATATTGCTGCACGGTCTTTTTGGTGCGCTGAGCAACTTTAAAGACCTGGTAGATTATTTCAAGAATTCTTATAGGGTCATTATTCCATTACTTCCTTTATACGACCTTTCGTTGCTGGAAACGAGTGTGGCTGGACTTTCAAAACACGTAACGAAGTTTATTGAACACCAGAAGCTGACGAATTTCCATTTACTGGGCAACTCGCTGGGGGGCCATATAGGACTGGTTTATGTTCTTAAAAATCAAGATAAAGTACGGTCTATAACGCTAACTGGCAGTTCTGGCCTGTTTGAAAACGGAATGGGAGAAACCTACCCAAAACGTGGCGACTACAACTATGTGCAGAAAAAGACAGAACTGACTTTTTATGATCCCAAGGTAGCCACAAAAGAACTCGTGGATGAAGTATTCAGCATCATTAACAACAGGCTGAAAGCACTCAAGATCATTGCCTTGGCCAGATCAGCCATCAAACACAACCTTGGTGATGAACTGACTGACATTAAAATTCCAGTGTGCCTGATTTGGGGAAAAAATGATACAATTACCCCTCCTATGGTTGCAGAGGAATTTCATAAACTGCTGCCAACCTCAGAACTGCACTGGATTGACAAATGCGGACATGCACCCATGATGGAAGTACCGGGCGAGTTCAATGTCATTCTTTCTTCGTTTCTTGGAAAACACAAAGCCTGAACAAAATGAAATTTTAGCGCAGACCATATACTAAATGAAATTTGGTATGCATTTTGTATTACAGATAGTACAGAGTAACCCCATATGAATGTAACCCAGTTAACAGTACCTATCCCCACCCTTAAGCCAGAAGATACCGGAGACACTGCACTCAGGATCATGGAAGAGCACCACCTGACTGAACTGCCTCTGGTAGCTGAGGAAAACTACCTGGGACTGATTCAGGAAACCGATTTACTGGAACTGGACAATCACAACGATACATTATCTGCCAGCCATTACCAAAATTTCAAACCGGCTATCATTGGCTCGGCGCACCCGTATGAGGCCATACGGATAGCCAATGAAATGAACATTTCCGTTTTGCCGGTTGTGGACAATGAACAAAAATATATAGGTGCGGTAACCCGGGATTCGTTTCTGAAATACATCAGTGAGAACAGCGGCATCAGTGAGCCCGGGGGAATTATTGTACTTGAAATATTACCAAGAAACTACACCCTGCCTGAAATAGCCCGCATTTGCGAAAACGAAGATGTAACCATTCTGAACCTTCAGGTGCACCCCAACGAGCGGGGAATGCTTGAAGTGACTATCAAAGTTAACCGCTCCTCACTGGATGCTGTTGTATCCTCTTTTGAGCGGCACAAATATCACGTAACAGAAATTTTCGGGGAGAAGAAACATGATGAAGATATGTCGGAGAAATATAACCTACTGATGAATTACATCAACATGTAGTCTCCGGATAACCGATTGTTATTTCCCTGACCTATTTGTTTATTTTTGCACAAAAGGAACTCTGACTTTTAATTCCGGAAAATGATAGCTATAGACAATGTACTGCTCAGCGATGAGGTGATAGAAGAGCAATTTGTTTGTGACCTTAACAAATGCAAGGGTGGCTGTTGTGTAGACGGCGACTGTGGCGCACCGCTTACTGAAGATGAGGCAAAGACTATTGCACGCATATACCCAAAGATCAAATCTTCCCTGCATCCGGAATATATAGCTGAAATTGAGCGACAGGGCACACATGTAACCGATGATGAGTACGGACTGGTAACACCCACCGTAAATGGCGGCATATGCGTATATGGATATACTGATGAACTTGGGATAGTAAAGTGCGGCATTGAAAAAGCATGGAAAGAGGGCAAGGTTAAATTCAGAAAGCCTATTTCGTGCCACTTGTTTCCTATAAGGGTTATCTCGCACTCCGGATATGAAGCAGTTAACTACGAACCTCGCCCAACTCTTTGCAAGCCTGCATGCAAGCAGGGGAAACAGCTCAAAGTACCTGTTTATGTTTTCCTGAAAGAAGCGCTTATTCGCAAATATGGCACAGAATTTTACGAAGGGCTAGATGCGGTGGCTAAAAAAATGAAGGGGCAAAAGTAACATACCTCCTGATAGAGCCAGTATTTTGTTTGGTTTCCTTCAAATGTGTTTTACCCAGCAATCCCCCCTAAAGGCCATTCTAAATCAGAGCCAGCCCTGATTGTAGAGATACTTAGCGATCTGTACTGCATTGGTGGCAGCACCCTTTCTCAGGTTATCGGCAACTATCCAACAGTTCAGTGTGTTTGGCTGTGAATAATCCCTGCGTATCCGGCCTACAAAAACTTCATCCTTTCCTTCGGCATCCAAAGGCATAGGATAACCATTCATTGATGGATTATCTACCACAACTACTCCCGGCTGATCTGATAGAAGTGCTCTTATATCAGACTCCTCAAAATCGTTTTTCAGCTCAATGTTCACACTCTCGCTGTGCCCGCCAACTACCGGAACACGAACTGTGGTAGCCGTAACTTTAATCTGATCGTCACCCATAATCTTACAGGTCTCCAGCGACATTTTCATTTCTTCTTTTGTGTAGCCGTTATCCTGAAACACATCAATATGCGGCAGGCAGTTCAGGTCTATGCGATGAGGGTACACCTTGTTTTCAGCAGAACCCGCACGCTGATCCATCAGTTCTTTAACAGCTTTCTGACCGGTGCCGCTTACAGACTGATATGTGCTGACCACAACGCGCTTTATGCCATATCTGCGATGTATAGGCTGGAGCACCATCACCATTTGTATGGTAGAGCAATTGGGATTGGCGATGATATAATCATCCTTTGTAAGGACATGGCCGTTTACTTCAGGCACAACCAATTTTTTACCTTTATCCATGCGCCATACCGAGGAATTATCTACTACTCGGCAGCCAATGGCAGCAAACTTCGGTGCCAGCTCCAGTGAGGTATTTCCGCCGGCAGAAAACAAAGCCAGCGCTGGCTTCATGGCAATTGCAGTATCAGCTGACACCACACTGTATTCCTTACCACGATAAGTTACTTTCTGGCCCACTGATTTTTCAGAAGCTACTGGTATCAATTCAGTCAATGGAAAATTTCTTTCCTCAAGAATGCTCAACATGGCACTGCCAACCAGGCCTGTGGCTCCTACTACTGCTACTTTCATAAATGTATACGATAAAACAAAGTGATGGGCCAAAAGTACAACCAAGACGCCATTTCATTAACCTCTTTTTCGGTTTTTTTCATGGTTATACTCATTTCATGTTTCCCTTTATACACTGAGCACCTGATTTTCAGAGATCAGATAAACTAAATCAAAAAAAATCAACTGGGCTTAAATTCATAATCACAAAATTAGCCCGACATTTGCAACCTATGAAGAATCTGGCCTCACTCAACAAGTATTTTATTAAATACAAGTGGCGGCTGATGCTTGGGCTGATCTTTGTAGCTATCTCCTGCAAGTTTGCCGTGATGCCGGGCAATGTAATAAAAGAAATCCTTGATCAGGTTGTAAAAATGGTTGCAACCAGGCAAGGACGGCCTGCAGTATTCGCACTTGTATTCAGGGGTGGCTTAACACTGCTTGGCCTGGCGTTGCTGAGAGGGTTCTTCATGTATATGATGCGGCAGACAATCATTGTCATGTCTCGGCATATTGAGTATGATCAGAAAAATGAGATATACAACCAGTATCAGCAATTAAGCGCACAGTTTTACAAAACACACTTTACGGGAGACCTGATGAACCGTATATCAGAAGATATTGCCAGAGTGAGAATGTACACGGGCCCATCTATCATGTATTTTACCAGCATGGTATTTATGGTCATCTTTTGCGTATGGGATATGCTGAAGGTAAATGTGATACTTACCCTGTGCGTGGTGGCTCCCCTGCCCCTGCTGGCTTTTTCGATTTACCTTGTTAAAAAAATACTGTTTACCAAGAGTGGAGCCATACAATCAAAACTGTCATTACTTACCATGACTGCACAGGAATCCTACTCGGGTATAAGGGTCATTAAATCGTTTGTGCAGGAAAGCAATATGATCAGCTATTTCAGAAAAAACTCAGAAGAGTACCGAAAAAGTACCATCAACCTGTCACTCACTGAGGCTATCTATTTCCCATCCATGAATTTATTTATCGGGCTCAGCGTACTGTGCACCATTCTAATAGGCGGTTACTTTGCTATCCAGGGCCAAATATCTACCGGCAACATAGCTCAGTTTGTTATCTACATCAATCTGCTTATGTTTCCGATTTCCAGTATTGGTGTTGTTGTTAGTATGACACAACGCGCCAGTGCATCACAAAAAAGAATTGATGAATTTCTGGAAACCAAAACCGATATCTCTTCACCGCCTGATGCAATAAGCCACCGCCCTGAGGGCAGTATCGAATTTAACAATGTAAGCTTCACCTATGCACATACGGGCATCACTGCCATACAGCAGTTCTCACTCAGTGTGCAGCCTGGGCAGAAAATTGCCATCATTGGTAAAACCGGATCGGGCAAGTCGACCCTTGCCCATCTGCTGCTGAGGATGTATGATGTGAATTCAGGTGAATTGCTGCTTGACGGACATGCTATAGACACACTTGACCTGCATTCACTGCGGTCGGGCATTGCATATGCGCCACAGGACTCCTATCTGTTTTCCGATACCATTTTCAACAACATACGATTTGGCAACAATACTGCAACTGAGCAGGAGGTTATTGAGGCTGCAAGAATGGCTGACCTGGATAAAGACATTGCCGCACTTAGCGATGGGTACCAGACAGTAATAGGTGAAAGGGGCGTTATACTTTCCGGCGGGCAAAAGCAGCGAATGATACTTGCCCGTGCCCTGCTCAAAAACAGCAAGATCCTGCTGATGGATGAATGCCTTTCGGCAGTAGATACACAGACCGAAAAAAATATACTGGGCAACCTGAAAGAGTACCTCGCAGATAAAACCACGCTGGTAATAACCCACAGAATCTTCACATCATGGACATTCGACAAGATCATTATTCTGGATCACGGCCGGATAACCGAACAGGGAACACATGATGAGCTGATAGCGCTTAACGGCAAGTATGCCCAGCTATACAAATATCAGACTAGCTAAACATCGGGAAATACCGTCGTCATATTACCTGCATTCGGCCAACCGCCTAAATAAACCTGTTATCCTTGGCCATTTTAATTGCATCTGCTTTTGAATGCACATCCAGCTTGTGATAGATGTTTTTTATGTGCGACTTTACTGTCTCCAGATCTATATACAGTTCATCGGCTATACGCTTTCGGCTTTTTCCTGCAGCTATCTGTTCCAGTATTTCAGTTTCGCGGCGTGTTAACGGCGATGATTCATTCCTTTTGAAGGACGAAATGACCATCCGGGCAATATTGGCGCTCATGGGGCCACCACCGTCCATAACCTCATGTATAGCAGCTATGATCTTTTCAGGCGACGTGTTCTTCGTGAGATAACCGGCAGCTCCATTACCCAAGGCCTTAAAGATCGTAGCCTCCTGCTCATAAACAGTGAGGATGAGTATATGCGTTTCGGGTAACAGTTTTTTTAGTTTAGGCAGTGATTCCACACCCGAAATACCCGGCAGCTCCACATCCAGCAAAATAACATCCGGATCGCCTGCTTCAATCTTTTTCAATGCTTCCTTAACCGAGGGATAAGTTCCTGCAATCCGGTATCCACTGGTATTGCCTATCAAAAATGCATAGCCTTCCCTGATGGTTTCGTCGTCCTCAATTATAGCTACACTTATATCCAGATCCCGTTTCATGACAATTCATTTATACAAATATCCTGTTTATCAGTTGTTCCGGCATCACCTTTTTGGCGATATTTTACCGGACCATTTCCCGTCCGGCGGCACTTTAAACGTAAGGCTGATAATAGTACCTTTTTGCGGCCTGGAGTCCACATAAATTCTCCCTTTCAGCCGCTCTGCCCTAACCTGCATATTGTTCAAACCATTGCCCTTCTTCACTGACCGGATATCAAACCCCCTGCCATTGTCCGTAAGTACCAGCTGTAGGACATCCCTGTTACGGATATTCACTTTCAAAGAAACATTTTTTGCACCGGCATACTTAAGGCAATTATTCAATGCCTCTTTGAATATCATAATCAGGTTTCGGCTCATATCCATCGGAAGCCTGTATTTTCGCCATTTTTCATCGCTACCTGTAAAAGTGAACTGCACATCCGTATCCATAAATAGTTCGTCACCAAACTCTTTAATTCGGTGCAGTATCTCAAACAAATTGTCATTAGACGGTTTCAGAGACCATAGAATATCCCGTGTACCGCCGTACAACTGTGCAGTGTTGTCTTCGATCTGGTTGAGAATCCTCTGGGATTCTTCATTCAGCGCAGCCTTGCTTCGGAGCACATTTGTCAGCACATTGATCCTCGTCAGTTTATTACCTATCTCATCATGAAAATCTTCTGCGGTGCGGAGCCTTACCTTAGCCTGCTCCTCCGACCGAAGCTTGGCCAGCAACCGCTGCCTGCGCTCTTTGCGGCTGTTGAACACATACTGCAGGCCTATGCCCAACAAAATACAGGCACCCAGCACCGTATACCTAAACCATCTTGTTTTCTGGAAAGGTGTGATAATTTCGAATGAATACCTCAGCTCTTTTTCAGATACCGTACCATTGTAAATACACTGTACCTGAAAAACATATTTACCCGGTGGCAATGCAGAATAACTTACGGAATTGGCAGGCGACCAGTCCGACCAGGCAACATCCAGCCCGTCTATCCTGTACCTGTACAATATCTGCATGCCGCTTAGCGAAACAGCCTGAAAAACAAAAGCAACACTGTTTTTACGGGGAGGTAGTACAAGGTGGTACGGTATACCATACCATACCACACATCCATGCTGTCGTAATAACTCTTATCAATAACCGTTTCCCCGGTAAGCTTTAACGACTGCAGAACAATATTTACAGGCCCGGACAAAACACGGGCTAAGCGGGGCTGATAGTGCATGGCACCATTGGTGGTACCAAACCAGATACTGCTGTCGGGCAGTTTTAACACAGCATTTATATTGCTCTCCATTCCGGTTATTCCCTGAGCTTTGCCATAAAGTGTTATTCTAGGCTCAGCGCTTCCTGCGAGTGTAAGCTTATTGATGCCAAAGCCGGTACCCACCCAGATATTCCCTTCATCGTCTGCCGTAATGTTGTAAATAAAATCAGACCGCAGCCCATGGCTCTTATTTATTACTGTTGCCTTCCGGGTAT
>OMJB01000045.1 GCA_900299255.1 Sphingobacteriales bacterium | reverse complement strand
GTTTAAAGTTAGGGAATTAGTTTGAATAACTTTTTCTTTGGCTCAAGTTATCCGGCATATATTTGCTTTCATACTAGCTTTTAAAAGTCGTCCATCTAGGTGTCCAAGCAACAAATTTAGGTAGGCCAGACAATTTGATTCATTAATATAAACAGCATAAATGAGTATAGTCAAGGGTTTTGTAGCAGATTTTAGCACATGGCTGGGGGTCATGTGGTCGCTGGTTCGAATCCAGTCGTCCCGACTTAAATTTAAAACCCGCTCCAGTAGCGGGTTTTTAGTTCGAATTTTTCAATCCGGAATGAGACAAAATCTCTAGAAGCGCTTATGGCATTGCGTTTTGCTGAGTTCGAAGTCCATTTAGCCCCCTTGATTGGTTGTGTTCAAATAAAACTATTTGTTAGTTTTTACTCGATGAATTGGACTAGGGTGTTTTTCCTGTGAGTGCGGTTGTTCAATTGTTGTTATTGGGGAACTAAAAGAAAATTCAAATTGATATGAGGCAGGCGATTTCATTTTTACATTCCTTCCACAAAGGAAGCTATCAGCTTATATTGTTTCATTTCGGATTTTCGCCAGCATGAGTTTTTGCCGGCGTGAGCTTGCTGGTGAGGAACACCAGAAAGGGCGGAAAGAGAGGTGATTGCTGTCAGCATATAATGAAATTAAGGCCCGAGGACAGCTTCTCCGATCTTGTCAATATGGCTTTTGTTTGCCGCAGGGCCCTTGTCATAGAGCCAAAGTATGCTGATGTGTATAAAATTATGTATTTTTGTGTATAAAGATGAATTATGAGAACAAATATTGTCCTAAACGATCAGCTGGTTAAGGAGGCTATGAAATTAAGCCATACCAGTACAAAAAAGGAAGTTATAGATTTAGCGCTTCAGAGCTATGTTGCGCAGCTTAAGCGCCAGAATATGAAAAGCCTTTTTGGCAAAGTAAAATGGGAAGGCAATCTGAAAGAAATGCGCAGCATATGAAAAAAGTACTTGTGGACACTTCTGTATGGATTGATGCATTTAACGGCAAAAAAAACCAGCATACACATGCGCTTTCTCAGCTGATTGACGATGGTGCAGTTGTTCTGTGCCCTCCTGGTATCCAGGAGATTCTGCAGGGCATAAAGAATGATTCGGATTTTAGGCAGGTTAAAGAAAATTTAAGTGGGTTTGAGGTGCTAGCTTTAGATCCGGTTGAAGCCGCTTATGGAGCCGCAGCACTGTACAGAAGTATACGCAGGAAGGGAATTACAATCCGTAAAAGCAACGATTGCCTGATTGCATTCTATGCGATATGCTGCAAGGCATTTCTTTTGCACAACGATGGTGATTTCGATGAAATCGCCCGGTTTTCATTGCTTGATATTGTAAACGTACGGTCAGTTACTTAGCCGCCAGGCTAATTAAAACACTATCCAATTCTCCGGCCGTTAAAATAGAACAGAGAAGCAGAATTGTGTTCACCTACGCTAAAGCTACAGCTACTTTTTCTGTCGCAAAAACCACCAAAATAATCGCAATTGCCACCTGTGCGTTTAAAGTAAAAATCTAATCTTTGCACCTAACAAAACAAACAAGCTATTATGTCAAAAGTATCTATTTACCTCAATTTTCAGGGCAATACCGCTGAGGCGTTTCAGTACTACAAATCAGTTTTTAACACTGAGTTTTCGGCGCCTATCATGTATATGAAAGATATGCCGCAGCAGGAAGGCGCTCCCAAACTGCCTGAGAACGAAATGAACTCAGTAATGCATGTGGCTTTGCCTATACTCGGCGGAACAGTTATCATGGGTACAGACATGCTCGAAAGCATGGGCCACAAACTGATTGTGGGTAATAACGTAACTCTTAATCTGGAACCCGATACCAAAGAGTAGGCAGACAGGTTGTATGCTGCGCTATCAGCAGGCGGGTCTGATGCTGCGCCCATGAGGCAGGAATTCTGGGGCTACTGGGGTTGCTGCCTGGATCGCTTTGGCGTGCGCTGGATGTTTAATGTGGCATACCAGCAGTAATATCCCTGATAATCTTCAGGTGATGGTGAGTATGAATCTCCAGAAACTGAATCGCAGCCCGTTTATTAAGCTGGCCTAGGTAGGGGTGGGTGAAGTTCTGGTTACGCTGAATGAATGCGATCTCTTTAGTCATTTCCAGGGCTTTGCTCACACTTGCCCTTAGGGTTGCTTCATCGGTTTGACCCTGAGGTATTACCACCTGAGGGGCCTTTGCTACGCCTCTCGGAATTGTTTTGGTAACCAACACTCTCATCCTGTTGAATTTGAAAGACCACTTATAGGTACCTGGGTCAGAAGCCTTAACAGCACGGATGATACGCTGAATGGTAATGAGCGAATGCTCTATATGCCAGCCAACTCCCGAAGCGGAAACAGCAGTGTTCACCTGGCCGTGCGCAGGGATGTTTGATTCCAGTTGCCTGATTAATTTTTCCAGCGGGTGCATCAGTAAAATTATTTAAAAAAGCCATTCCGGCGAAACTTACATTCAATACAAAACAAAAGCCGCTTTTTCAGCGGCTTTTGTAAATTATAAGGTGCTATATGCTGTTATGCGCCCACCATTACTTTTGGAGCCGCTGAGCGGATCTCATCATTAGCCTGATCAGCATATTTTGCGAAGTTCTTCACAAACAACTGAGCCAGTTCATTAGCCTTTTTGTCGTAAGCTTCTTTATCTGCCCATGTGTTACGTGGTATCAGTATTTCAGATGGCACGTTTGGCACTGTTGTAGGCATCAGCACGCCAAACACCGGATGGGCTTCGTAAGCCACATTATCCAGTTGGCCTGTCATAGCTGCTGTGATCATAGCGCGTGTGTAGCTCAGCTTCATACGGCTGCCGGTGCCATAAGCACCACCGCTCCATCCGGTATTGATCAGCCAAACATTTACATTCGGGTCTGCTTCCAGTTTCTTGCCCAGCAACTCAGCATACCTGGTTGGGTGCAATGGCAGGAACACGCGTCCGAAACATGCAGAGAATGTAGTCTGAGGCTCAGTAACGCCCACTTCTGTTCCGGCTACCTTGGCAGTATACCCGCTGATGAAGTGATACATAGCCTGTGCCCTGGTCAGTTTTGAAATAGGAGGCAGAATGCCGAAAGCATCACAGGTCAGGAAGAAGATATTCTTTGGCTGGCCACCGTAAGAAGGCACTTTGCAATTGGAAATGAAGTCAATAGGGTAGGCAGCGCGGGTATTTTCAGTTACCGATGCGTTGGTATAGTCTACAGTATTGGTGCCTTCATAGAAACGGGTATTTTCCAGCAGTGCGCCTGGTTTAATAGCCGCATAAATCTGTGGTTCTTTCTCAGCGCTCAGGTCTATACACTTGGCATAGCAGCCGCCTTCGAAGTTGAATACACTATTTTCAGACCAGCCATGCTCGTCATCACCTATCAGTGCACGGTCAGGGTCTGCGCTCAGCGTAGTTTTGCCGGTACCGCTCAGCCCAAAGAAAAGAGCTACATCGCCATCCTTGCCTTCATTGGCAGAGCAGTGCATACTCAGCACTTTATGATTGTGTGGCAGCACGAAATTCAGCACGCCAAAAATGCCTTTTTTCATTTCGCCAGTATAAGCAGAGCCGCCTATCAGAATCACCTTGCGGGTAAAGTTCACAATAGTGAAATTTGCCTGCCGGGTGCCATCAACTGCCGGGTCTGCTTGAAAGCCGGGAGCCTGCAGAATCAGCCAGTCGTGCTTTTGCGTTGCTATTTCTGAGTCTGTAGGCCTCAGGAAAAGGTCATTGCAAAACAGGTTTGCCCATGGTGTTTCATTTACTACCAGTACGTTCAGCCTGTATGCTGGGTCTGCACAAGCATATGCATCGCGTACCCACAGTTCTTTACCGCCCATATATGCGGCAACTTTATCGTATAACTTATCGAAAGCCTCAGGAGCAAACGGGATATTTACGTCACCCCAGTCAACGCTATGCTCAGTAATAGCATCTTTTACGGTAAACTTATCTTTCGGAGACCTTCCGGTAAATTTTCCGGTATCTGCGCAAAGAGCCCCGGTATCGTTAAGTACGCCCTGGCCAAGTTCAAGGGTTTTTTTCACCAGATCTGCCGGAGAAAGATTCCAGTTCGCCACGGCGGCATTTATACCCAGGTCAGCAAGATTTACCGCCTGATTTTTTTTGCCATTTTCTTGCATAAGTTATATTTTTATGAATAAATTAAACAGGGTGCAAAAATAAGAATAACCACCGTAAATTACCGGCTTATTTTTCCACATAATATACCCCCATACAGGCCTTATTGTCGTTGCTGGCATTGATGCATGCTGAATTGTGTAATTTGATATTGTGCTCCGGTCCTATTACTCAACTTAATTTCATTTTTGCAGTGAGTATTAGTTGCTCTACTTTCGCATAAAAACTACATTTATGGCTATTCAGGCAGGGCAGCAAGCACCCGATTTCTCTCTCAGGGACACAGAAAAAAATATTGTAACGCTCAGCGGGCAGAAAGGCAAAAACGTACTATTGCTTTTTTACCCTCTGGCTTTTACCAGTGTATGTACCAAAGAGCTTTGTGGCGTAAGGGATAATATAGCTTTTTATAATAACATGAACGCCCAGGTTTACGGAATTTCAGTTGATTCTTTATTTGCGCAGGGCAAATTCAAGGCAGAGCAGGGTATTAATTTTCCGCTGCTTAGCGATTTTAATAAAGAGGCTTCAAGAGCATACGAAACTATTTATGAGCAGTTTTCTAATGATATGAAAGGTGTGTCAAAACGCTCGGCATTTGTGATTGATAAAGAAGGTATTGTGCGCTATGCAGAGGTGTTAGAGAACGCAGGCGAAGTACCTGATTTTAACAGTATTCAAAAGTGTTTGGAGGGAATTAATTAGTAACTTTGCTGATTGATCTTTTAAACTACACAAAGTAATATTTATGAGAAAATCATTTCTCCTTATGATAGTGCTTGCACTACCAATAAGCATGTTTGCCCAACTGATTCAGAACCCCGGCATGGAAACGTGGCGCAGTAATACTGCCGGCACATCACCTGTAATCAGTATCAATGCCCCCGATAACTGGTATGGGTTTGACTCGCTTGCAATTGCAGGTGGACAGGCATTTCTGCCGCTGATGTACCTTGGGTATACGCCTTCCGTTTTTCACGCCCAGTTATTTCCAGATACAGTTGTTTTTAAATCTGGTACAAGGTCTGCCAAACTGATGACACTGAAGCAGGATACTTTAGGGTTTATACCCGGTACACTTTCAAATGCCAAAGTCGGAATAAATCCTTTAGCATTGATTGGCGGAGGGTCATTGGCAAGTGCTACCACGTTTTCGGGAGGTACAGGCGTCGCTATGCGTGTTACCTCAGTGAGTGCATATGTGTTGTACAAAACGGGAATAGATAGTATTACAGGCCTGATTGGCGGTGCTGATACCGGATTGCTTACCGTGCAGGCGTTGGCGCATATCGGCACAAAAGATTCCGTTATTGGTACAGGCAGGGTTCAGATTTTGCCTACAGATACTTTCCGCCTGATAACCGCCAATGTTATATACCCCTTTGATACAATACACGCGGTAGATACTTTGCGTATTGTTTTTAGTAGCAGTGGGGGAGGAGCCAGCCGGCCATGCGACAGCAGTACATTGTACATAGATGATGTATCTATGGCGGGTGTGCCTAACCCTGATTATTCCGCTGTAAAAGTGGTTGCACCTGATGATGCATTTACGGTTTATCCCAATCCGGCTGCAGGTACTATAAACCTGAATAGTAAAAATGGTGGGCCACTGAATTTCCGTTTGTATGATGAATCGGGCAGGATGGTTGCGTCAAAACTGATCAACGGAAAGGGCAATATGGATGTGTCTTTGCTACCAAATGGTATGTATTTCTATTCTGTTGATGACGCCAGCGGCAAAACAATACATCGAGGTACACTGACGTTGAAAAAATAATTTTCTGCGATGATGGAAAAAGGGGTTGATGGTAATGCCATCAACCCCTTTTCTTATGTATTCACTATTCAAAAAATCAAGTTGTTTGAGTAGTTATTACCTGTGGAATATCAGGCGCGTTGTAGTTTTTCATTTGTGCCAGAATGTCTTCAATCGAACCGCTGTACAAAACAGTGGCATTAACGCACTCGTTTAAAAATCCTTCAGCAACCATGTTGTCAAAAAAAGCTTTCAGCGCTTCATAATAACCATTGATACTTAGCAGCCCAATCGGCTTGTTATGCAGGCCCAGCTGGCTCCATGTGAGCATTTCGAACAGTTCATCCATGGTTCCCCATGCTCCGGGCATCGCTATCACCCCCTGCGACAGTTCATGCATCCTGACCTTTCGCTCATGCATCGTCTCTACTGTAATCAGTTGTGTAAGCGATTCGTGTACTACTTCTTTTGTTTTCAGGAATGTGGGTACTACGCCAATGATTTTTCCTTTATGCTGCAGCACGCCTTCAGCCAGCGCCCCCATCAGCCCCACCTTGGCGCCTCCATATACAACGGTGATACCCTGCTCTGCAAGTGCAGCACCTAGTTTATAAGCTGCTTCCCGATACACTTCGTTGTATCCTTCTGATGAACCGCAAAAAACCGAAACACTTTTCATAACCGATATTTTGTATCCCAAATATAAATTGATATTGCTTTTGTTGGCTTCTTTATTTGGTTCCAGGCTGTAACTACGGCTGCGCCAAGCAAAAAAAATCCCGCCACTAAGGCGGGATTCATGATGTTCAAAATGCAAATCAGTATTCATCTTCATTAAAGAAGAAATCCTCTTGAGTGGGGTAATCAGGCCAGATGTCTTCTATGCCTTCATAAATCTCACCTTCGTCATCCAGTTCCTGTAGGTTCTCCACCACTTCAAGCGGTGCGCCTGAACGTATTGCGTAATCAATAAGTTCATCCTTTGTGGCTGGCCATGGCGCATCTTCAAGGTGTGAAGCTAATTCCAGTGTCCAAAACATATAATAAATTTATTAATTTTAGTGTGATTCTCGCAAATGTAAGGTAAAATTCAAAATTCAAAAGCTAAATTTGAAAAGTTAAGTTCTTTAACAAAAAATATGCCCTACTTCGCTGTTCTTTTATAACTAATCACACCTTTATGGTTAAATAAATAAATAACTTGCAAAGCATTCAGCAATACAATTTTTCGGGGGCTACCATTGTACAATATGTTAACAGCAAAGAACTTAGTGAGGAGATATGCATCATTTACTGTCGTTAATGATGTGTCGTTAAGTGTTGAAAAGGGAGAAATTGTTTCCATTGTAGGCCCATCGGGTGCCGGAAAGAGTACGTTGCTGCACATCATTGGTGCACTGGACAAACCAGACAGTGGCAGTGTGCTTATTGATGGTACCGATATTTTGCAGCTGCCTGGCAAAAAGCAGGCCAGGTTCAGGAACAGCCATCTTGGTTTTGTTTTTCAGTTTCATCATCTGCTGCCTGAATTTAATGCAGTTGAAAATGTATGCATGCCGCTTTGGATTAAGGGCCTTGGCAAAAAAGAAGCAAAAGAGATGGCTGCCGAAATGCTACAGGCTGTGGGCCTTGGAGGGAGGCTGGATAATAAGCCTTCTGAGTTGTCGGGCGGAGAGCAGCAGAGAGTGGCTATAGCACGGGCGCTGGCCACCCGGCCATCAATTGTAATGGCTGATGAGCCTACCGGCAACCTGGACAGTGCCAATGCACAGGCCTTGCACAACCTGTTTCTGGAACTGAGGGACAAATTCGGGCAGACTTTTCTCATGATTACACACAACGATTCGCTGGCAAAAATGACCGACCGCACACTTACTATGCAGGACGGCAGAATTGTAGATGAGCGAAAGAACTGATTTCCTGAAGTTTACTTGTCTGCGGTGGCAGAAGTTATATCAGCAATTATTGATGCGGTTCCTTTAACCTTACCTGTTTTGATTTTAAAACTGGTGCTTGACCCGGGTTTTGCTATATCGTCAATAGTGTGTTTTTGTTTCTCCAGTACAGAACCGTTTTCATCTTTAAAGGTGATGAGTATTTCAAGGTTTTTGTAGGCCACCAGGGTTGCTTTATTGGTTATGGTTCCTTCTACCACAGCCTGGTTAAGCAGGTTGCCGTGGTGGGAGGCTGAAACCTTCAGGAATTTAAGTGGGCTGTCGCGCTCCATCTCTTCCAGGGATGTTTTTTTCTCTTCGTATTTTGCAGATGGCCTCTGTTCATTGGCCGAATTGCAGGCTAAGGATAAGCAGCATAGCATCGCAAAAATGAGTCTGTACATAAATCACCTCAGTTTTAATATAGTGTAAAATAAAAATGTATCGGTTGTGTTTTGCAGGCATAAAGTTCGGCCAAACGGGCATGTTTTACCAAAATTATTTTAAGGGGGTAGATAAATTTATTTCAATTCCTTAACTTGTAGTGGCAATTTAAACAGCTTTATTTTAGAAAACCGTTGTTAAAGTTCATCTTAATTTGCGATTATGGCAACCAGAAAAAAAACCGTAGCAAAAAAAAGTGCAGTTAAGAAACCTGTTTCAAAAAAAACAGTGCCTGCAAAAAAGGCTGCACCTAAGAAAGCAGTGAAGAAAAAGGCGCCTGCCAAAAAGAAAATTGCAGGTAAGGCCGTATCAAAAAAGGTGGCTCCTAAAAAAGCTGTAACTAAAAAAGCGACAGCCAAAAAGAAGGCTCCCTCAAAAGTTGTGACTAAGAAAACGGCTGCGAAAAAAAGTGCCGTGAAGAAGCCTGTTGCTAAGAAAGCAGCACCGAAAAAAAGTACACCTGCAAAAAAGCAGGGCAAGGCACCAATAGCCGCCACGCCAATGGTTGAAAGTGCTGCAATACTTGTTGCAGAGCCTGCGTTGTTTGATGTGAACAACATGCGGCCCGGCGACGAGATCATTATCATTACCCAAGTCAGCGGTGAGCTTTAGCTGGTGCACACAGACAAAAAAGAAACAGGGGTAAGCGAGCTTACCCCTGTTGTATCTATACGTTTGTAAGAAGGTATTAACCCTCTGCCGAATCGTTTTGAGCGTCTTTTGGTTTTTTCATGATAGCATACACCTCAATACCAAATCCTATCAGCATCACAATAGGTGCCAGTGTAATACGGCGGAAGCTGTAAATTTCATCATAATGAAATTCATGAGGGTTCGGGCTTTTGCCACCCGACATCAGCATCAATCCACCAAGTATCAGAACGATACCCGCTATCATCCACATGTAATTTTCTTTATCAAACAGAAAATGCTGAGGTGCTCCGCCTTTTGCTGATTTGGCTGTAGTTTTTCCTGGCTGTGTTGTATTTGCTACTGTTGACATAATGGCAATATTACAGATTTTTTCTCAAGCTGATAATCCGAAAGCCCGTTGGCGGGTTAAAAAAAGTTAATGGAATAAAATATTATTAATTTGTTGCTGTATGGCTGATCAATACAGGTCATCTACATGCATCTTCAGGTATTTCACTACAGAGCGGTGAGTGCTGAACATGGAAATAATAATGCCCAGTATGATCATTGCCGCAATAAGGAAGGCCAATAACCCCGAATCGTTTAGCAGGGCCAGTACTGGTAGCTGAGCATGGGCAAAAGACATCACAATCCATAATCCCACTACAGCTATTACGCCGCTTAACAGCCCATTCAGCAGTGCTCTTATATCAAACGGACGGGTGATGAACGACCTGTTGGCACCCACCATTTGCATGGTTTTGATCAGGAACCTGTTGCTGAACATAGCCAGGCGCACAGTATTGTCTATCAGAAATATCACCACTATCAGCAGCAACACAGAGATACTGCCCAGTATAATGCCTATTTTTCGCAGGTTGCTGTTCAGCTTGTCCACAACCACATTGGGCCAGGTCACATCGCGCACCACATTGCTCTGCAGCACAAATTTCTTGATCTTGGCAAGGCTGTCAGCATTTACATATTCTTCATTCAGCTTCAGCGATATGGAAGTAAACAGCGGGTTGTAACCCAAAAAGTCAACAATGTTGCCGCCTTCTACTTCATTTTCCATTTTTATCGCTTCGTCCTTGGTAATTACTTTCGCCGACCGCACAAATGGTTGCTTCAGCAATACTGCCTTCATCTTTGCCACACTCTCATCAGTAACATTATCATGGAAATCCACATTGATCTCCAGGTCTTCTTTAAATGCCCGCGACAGTGCCCTGCCATTGATCAGCAGCCAGCCCAGTACGCCCAGCAGGAACAGTACCAGGGCTACCCCCATTATGGCATTAAAATAAGATGGTTTCGCTTTTTTTCCGTTCGACATCAGGTGCTGTTATCTCTGGTAGTACCTACCGTATCTTGTTCAAAAATATAAAATCCATGCCATTAATTTGGCCTTAAATTGCCTGAATCGGATATTTTAACACAGGCAGGCTAAAAACGGCCCATTATCGGCGGCTTCGTGCTATTTTTTGCAGGTGCGGCTTTGGCTTTTCCTTTTTCAGCAGGCTTTGGTGCAAAATACAGGTAGTTGATGCCTGTGTCGGCAGTTGGTGCGTCATTCTTCAGGCTGATGTCAGTGATGCCTCTTTTCAGAGTTACGCCCGATACCATAATGGATTTATTGTTGGGGTAAACAAACTTTACATTGTATTTGCCGGGGGCCACTGAGTTGGTTTCATAATATCCTGTGGCATCAGTATATCCCGATGCGCCAATGGTATTGGCTGAATCGCCCAGGTAGATAAATGCCTGAATTCCTTCCATGGGCATATAGCGTGCAGTGCGCACATAGCCGCCCACACAGTTTTTACGCATATCCGCTGCTTTTTTCTCTGCAGCCGTCATAGGCTTTGCGGTTTTGGAGCTGTTTTGTGCAATAGATGTTCCTATTGACAGGAAACTGGCAGCTAATAATATGAATTGTTTCATAACTGTTTACATTGTTTTCAAGGGAATAAATGTAAGCAATATTCCAAAATAATTATAGAATACCGCTGCCGTGTTGGCTACCGGTTAATTACTCAACCCGTGGGCATATGGCAAACACAAAAACGCTCAAAAGCTGCACATACCATACATGCTTCGTTTACGTTAATTATGCATTGCTGTGGGCAGCATTTATACCTTAAAAACAGCCGCTGCACAAAATAAATCGTAAATTCATCTTTAAATTGTTTGTATGAAAATGTTGCTGCTATTATTAGCCTTCGCTTTTCCTGTTATTTCCGGCAATGGAATAAAGAACGTAAGTATGTACCCGCTGGGCGATATGTACAAGGTGCGTATTGATGACCACCTGCAGGGTATATGGAAACTAAGAGAGGATACCGACAAGAACAACTACTTTATACTCGAAAAGCAGGACGACTACACCTACAGCATTACTTATATGGACCATGGCGGCGACAATAGGGGGTTGGAGCATGGACGTGCGTTTTTCTCTGAGATAGGGGGCACTAAATTTCTGAACGTGACCAACTGGAACAGCCATAATGTGCCCGGTTACATTTTTCTTAAGATCAAAGAAATATCGGCTCCACGAAGCTGGGATATGACTGCCTGCCTGGTTACTGATACCACTTTAGACAAGTTTGCGGGCAATGCCGAACTACAGGCCCTGGTAGAAAAAAACCTCAATAACCCCGCCTTCTATGGACAGGACCTCCACTTCCGTAAAAAGTTTGAGTTTAATAGTTTTAAGTAAAGGATCTAACAATACCACAACTGCATTAAATCCTTGTGATAAATTCCACTCAAACCAAAAAAATGAGTGTCATTGCGAACTGTTACTTCAG
>OMJB01000044.1 GCA_900299255.1 Sphingobacteriales bacterium | reverse complement strand
CCGCAGGCACTGTATCTTTTTGATATGGTATCCAGAAGAATAGCATGTTCTTCCAGCCCCTCCAGCGACAATGCAGAAATATGCTCCTGGCCGTCATAACAAAACTCCCTGTATGCCTCGTCGCTAAACAGGAACAAATCATGCTTCAGGCATATTTCCTTCAGCACATTCAGTTCTTCCCTGCTATAGAGGTAACCCGTAGGATTATTAGGGTTGCAAATCATTATAGCCTTGGTGCGTGTGGTAACTGCTTTCTCAAACTGCTCTATCGGTGGCAATGCAAAGCCTGTGTCTATACCCGATGGTATAGGCACCACCTTTACACCGCTACTGGTGGAGAAGCCATTATAATTGGCATAAAACGGTTCAGGGATAATAATCTCATCACCCGGGTCCATGCAGCTCTGTATCGCAAACATAATAGCTTCCGAACCACCGGTTGTCACAATGATCTGCCCCGATGTAACATTAATATTATTACGCTTGTAGTATTCTACCAGTTTCTTTCTGTAGCTCTCAAATCCGGGGCTGGGGCTATACTCCAGCACTTTCATACCTGTGTGCTTTACCGCATCCAGTATAGACTGGGGAGTGGCAATATCCGGCTGGCCAATATTCAGATGGTATACCTTCACGCCTCTTTTCTTGGCGGCATCAGCGAATGGAACTAGTTTACGTATGGGGGAAGGGGGCATATGCGCCCCACGATGTGAAATTACAGGCATAGCTGCAAAGATAAATCTAATTGCCTAACCACCACATCAAAGTCAAAAAATTACAATTTAAATAGGCACACGTTGCACCCAAAGCCCTCACCAAAAAATCACAACCAAGCCCTCACAATAATCACCTTAAATCACATTCCTTCCACATTCCATCACATTACCCTCACATTCCCCCCACATTAAATCACATTCCCCCACATTGAATCACATTCCCCCACATTAAATCACATTCCCCCACATTAAATCACATTCCCCCTAATTGCTCCAATATTCCGTTGAATCCTTTTCCACTTTGTCCGCTTAAGCGGTGAGTTTTTAAATGTCTTATTAAACATCTCTTCCGACATCGCCTCCCACTCCCCTCGCGACAAATTCAGCACTTCCTGTATCGGCGTAAACTGCGGCTCCTGGTGGTGCCTTGAAAACCTGTTCCACGGGCATACATCCTGACAAACATCACAACCAAACATCCAGCCGTCCATTTTGCTGTGCAGCTCACCGGGTATCAATGCGTCCTTTAATTCAATCGTCAGATAAGATATACACTTACTGCCATCCACCTCCTTTGGCGATACTATTGCCTGCGTTGGGCAGGCATCTATACAGCGTGTGCAGGTACCGCAATGGTCTGTAGCAAACGGCGCATCCGGCACCAGGTCTAGGTCTGTAATAAGCGTAGCAATAAACAAAAACGAACCAGAATCTCTGGTAAGCAAATTTCCGTTCTTACCCACCCAGCCCAGTCCGCCGTTCACAGCCCAGCTCCTTTCCAGTACCGGGGCGCTGTCTACAAAGCCTCTGCCATTCACCTCACCAATCTGCTCCCTGATAAAATCCAGCAGTTGGTTCAGCTTATCCCTGATCACAAAATGATAGTCCGTACCGTATGCATACTTGGCAATTTTGGGCGCAGCCGGTTGCTGGCTCGCCGAAGGAAAATAATTAAGCAAAAAAGTAATCACCGACTTCGCGCCCGGCACCAGCATTCGTGGGTCTATACGCAGGTCGAAATACCGCTCCATATACTGCATCCCACCCTGGTAGCCTTTATTCAGCCATCTCTCCAGTCGCACAGCGTCTTCGTCCAGTTGCCTGGCTTCCGCAATACCCACAGAGTCAAAACCCTTGCGTTTTGCTTCCTGTTTTATCAGGGCAGTATTTTTTTCGGCGGTGGTCAATTTGGAACGGTTGATTTTGATCAAAATTCGCAGGTGTGCCTATTCAATATCGCATATTACACTCACTATCCTGCCCGCATCATTCACCCATATCTGCAATCCCATATTGCCTATTTCATACACATCCTGCTGCTCCCGGTCGTTAACCCATACCCGGTCATCCGCTTTCCGGTACCTGGTCTGTATTTCAAATTGCTCAAAGAATGTCCGGATATTCATGTTGAATATGTTGATGCCCTTCAGGTAACATTCACCGTAAACAGCAATCCACTCTATAATATCATCCTGAACATAGGCTGTCAGCGTGCCATTAAAAAATTCGTACGCCGTGATTTTGGTAATATCGTGCGGTGCTCCAACCGCTTCGGGCTGGTAATTTTTTATGCTGTCATTCAGCTTTATGCCGCCGGCACTTTTGAAAGGTATGATCTCGATCATTTGTTCTTGTCTGAAAATTAAACCACTGGACATTATTCCGCAGCGGGCACAACCAGCTTCACATTTACCCCACGAATTTCCGAAAGTTTGTGCACATATGTATCACAGTGCACTTTGGGTATGCCTGCAGTAACTAAGCAGAACAGTTGCAGGTCCTGCCGGTAAATTGTCGCTTCCGATTGTTTGAGCAGATAAAGCACCTCACCCATCACCGGATAGTCGAAACTAATCTCTACCATCGTTTCTATCCATTTCTCGGTTTTCGGCACAGCTTCCAGCGCCTGTGCAGTGGCTGTTTTATAAGCATTAATGAGCCCGGGCACGCCAAGCAGTGTACCGCCAAAATAACGCACCACTACCACCAGTACATTAGTAAGCCCCAGACTGTCTATCTGCCCCAGCATAGGCTTCCCCGCGCTGCCCGATGGCTCTCCGTCATCATTGGCGCGGTACTGGGTGCCGTCCGTTCCCAGCCGCCAGGCCACACAATGATGCACCGCCTTTGGGTGTTCCTTCTTTAATGCCTGAATTTTCTCTTTGATTGCTTCAATAGTGCTTACCGGATAAGCATAGGCCAGAAACTTGCTGCCTCTGTCTCTGAAATCACCCGTAGCCGGTGCGGAGATAGTTGAATATTTATGTTCCACTCCAATAGGTTATCACCACTCGGGTACTTTTTTCCCCTTTTAATTTTTACTTTTTACTTTTTTATTTTTAATCCCAGTCTGCGTATTCCGTATTCCAGTTATGCTTCTCTCCAAAATTGCCCAGTCCGAAGAGCTTATTCAGCGCCATCGTAAGGCTGAATTCATTGTAGGGGCCTGCAATGTGGTAATACGTTCTGCCATAGTGAATATCAAACTTGTTCAGGTGCAATCCCAGCCCCAGCCCGAAACCAGCGAGGCCCGTCTGAGTGCCCACGGCCAGCTCCCTGCGTTGCAGGTCGTTGTATGATACGGTAACTGTAAGCCGCTTGGCCAGCGTTAGTTCAGCACCAAAAATAAAATGCCTGAACAATTTATCTGAGAAGTGAGAACCCTTATCACTCGCAGTATCACTGCCGCCCAGTGCATTGGTGCCAGTCAGGTCAGCTGGATTGGCATAGCGAATATCCCATTCATACAAATGGTGAATAGTGGTAAACAACCTAAGTGGCAGATGCTTGAATTTCTTTGAAACGCCCAGCTGCAGGTCAAAAGGCATTGGCTCATTTGGATTGCCGGGCACATATTTCTTCACCATCGCACCCATGTTCTTGGCGGCTATACCTATGTCCAGCAGCATGCTGGTGTCATAATAGTTGATACCCGCATCTGCCATCAAAGCAGTTGCCTTATAATCGCCCAGCACCGAATATGCATATTTTAGGGTTGCCCCATAGCGCCAGTGCTCCAGGTATTGCTTAGATGCGCCCAGTGCCAGTACATAATCAACCGCATGAAACGTACCTATCTTGTTTGAGATGGGGTCTGTCTGGTCCATTGTACCATAGTTCAGGTACTGCACACCCACGAAAAACGCAGTTTTCAGCTTTGGTTTGTAATAGCCATATTGCAGGTTCATCACTTTAATGCCTGCATAATAATTGTTGTAGGTAAGCTCAAGTTCATTATGCATGCCCGGCCTCATCAATGCCGGATTCTGCTGCGCAAATGATATGTCATTATCTGGGTTGGCAACACTGATGCCGCCCAGTGCCGATACGTGCGCAGAATTCGATAACCTCAAAAATTCAAAAGCATATTGCCCTCCGGTTACTTGGGCCTGGGCGCCTATGCCGTTCAGCAAAGCCACTACAACAGCCAGTACAGCAATCCTACCCTGCACACCATATTTCCGTGAGCGCTGCTCCTGTACGTTCTTACTTACCCTGGCTGTTCGTCCGGTGTGTTGGTTTATATGCATGTACGCTGTTTGGTTAACTCTGCCCCTTAAAACGCATTATTGTCTGAATTATTGCAGTCTGCTGCAGCCCCGGCTATTCGTTTACATTCTTGTACAGTTCCTCAAACAGCAGTGAGCTTACTCCGGTATTAGAGAATCCGCCGTCGTGAAACAGGTTCTGCATCGTTACCATGCGCGTATAATCACTGAAGAACATGATGCAATAATTGGCGCAGTCCTCTGCCGATGCATTGCCTAATGGCGACATCTTCTCTGCATAGTCCAGAAATACATCAAAGCCCGATACCCCCGAACCAGCAGTAGTAACAGTTGGCGACTGTGAAATAGTATTCACCCTTACTTTCTTGGCAAAGCCATAGTAATACCCAAAACTGCGGGCTATGCTTTCCAGCAGTGCCTTCGTATCGGCCATATCATTGTAGCCGGGGAAAGTGCGCTGCGCTGCTATATAGCTCAGTGCCAGCACAGAGCCCCATTCATTCAGCACATCATTCTTCATGGCCGATTGCAGCACTCTGTGAAACGAAAGTGCCGATATATCAACTGTTTTCAGGAAATTTT
This sequence comes from Sphingobacteriales bacterium, assembly GCA_900299255.1. Classification (GTDB taxonomy): domain Bacteria; phylum Bacteroidota; class Bacteroidia; order Chitinophagales; family Chitinophagaceae; genus Nemorincola. The sequence continues at coordinate 1,322 of OMJB01000044.1, read as the reverse complement.
CATAACTGGTATCTGTATACGGTATAGCCTTGCGCACATTTGGCGACATGCCTATGGAGTGCAGTATAAAATCAAATTTACCACCAAAGATCTCCATGCTTTTTTGCATCAGGGCATCCACATCTGCCATAGAGGTAGCGTCTGCAGGTATTACCTGGCAGTTACACAATTTCGCCAGCTCATTTATTTTTCCCATTCTCAGTGCTATGGGTGCATTGGTCAGTACAATCTCTGCTCCCTCTGCCACTGCTGCAAGAGCTGTTTTCCATGCTATGGAGCGTTCGTCCAGTGCTCCGAATATGATACCTTTTTTCCCTTTCAGCAATTGATTAGCCATATTGTTCAAATTAAAAACGCGCCCGTTTTATTAGTCAGCGCCCGTTTATGCTTTTTAAAAAATCGTCGATCCTTTATTCAAAGGGTAAAAGTAGAAAAAAAGATGCACTAAATGGATTAACCACTGCATTATAGCATCACTGACCCCTTTTTACAGTTACTACAACGTTTGGTGGCACGGAATTTGTAATTATTCAGATGAAAATAACAGGTCACAGTTGCAGAATAATTCGGCCATTGCCTATCTTTGACAAATAAGGCCGATAGGTCGTATAACTGCAGAACTTTTGCCTCGCTTATTTTCACCGGGCCCGGCAGCAGGCTGTATCCGGAGAAGTAATTGGTTGTTAGTTTATATTTTTTAATAAAATACATATTCGATGAAGAAAAAAATGATTATGTTCGTGCTTTTATGCATAGGAGGAGTTACTGCTTACGGACAGGGAAAAGCCCCGAAAGACACCGTTGTTTTTGACAAGAGCTTTATGGAAGCCGGCACCAACCCTACTGAGCGTACTGAGTTCGAACTGGTTCCAAAGTTCTACAAAGCCGGCGAGCTGGCTCCTGAGCAACCAATAGCACTTACACGAGCCAAGAAAGAAGCCATGGAAATGGCCCGTGCCAAACCTTCTCCACTCCGCCGCGATTGCCTTAACCTTATTTATACTGTTGATCCCGTGTATAACGACGAAGGATCAATAAAAGGTGCAGTAAAAGGCACCATCCTCATCAAGTGGTCTGTAGAAAAAAGAGTTTGGACATTCAGCTACCTGAAGTACCAGCTCGTAAACATAGACCAGAACGCACAGGTATTTATGCTGGAGGTGAAGTAATCCCCCCCCCCTTTCAAATATTTATCCCACCGGGCAGAGATGCCGGTGGGATTTTTTTTAGTTCATGCTATTTCACTAATGTAAAAATAATTATATCATACACTAAATCAGCCAAATCTGAGGCTCAGACTTAAAATTCTGATTGCACAGATT
>OMJB01000043.1 GCA_900299255.1 Sphingobacteriales bacterium | reverse complement strand
GCCCATACTGGCCGGTGCTTTCGTACAGCACGCCATCATGAATTTCCAGCCCCTCGGTAAAGGCATCAGGGTCGTGGGGGTATTCCCTTACAATATCATAGGAGATAACAGCTGGTACTGTTACATCAGCAGCAGGCAGAGGTACGTTATTTGCTGGTTTATTTGGGCCTGAGTCGTTGTTGCATGCTGCAAGTAAACAGCAAAACAAGCTCAGCCACAAAAAGTTACCTGATCTTTTCAGTTGTTTCATATCTTTTAAATCCTATTGGCTCATGGTGCCTCAGCACCGGTACGGCATCGGGTTCTGTATCAGCAGGTAGGTCTGCCAGGCCCGTAAAGCTGGAAAAATAAGCTGCTTCTATTCCTTTCACAATTACATCGCTGGCCAGTTCCATTGTCAGTTCGGCCGGGTCTTTTACCATAGCCATGGCCGCATATTCAGGCGGGGCTTTGTCAAGGTTAGACCGGTGGGGAAGAAACATAATGGCAATTTCGCCAGTAATCGTTGGGTTGAAGGTGATCCTGAATCCCTCTTCAATGTACTCTTTCCGCTCGCCCACACTGTTTTTAAAAGTAACAAGCATAGGCATATCACCCGATCTGAAAGTGACAGACGGCATGTCTTTACATACACCGTTCATCTCTTCGTTGAAAGCCTGTAGTGTATCCACGAAAAAACCCTGCTTGTATTTGCTGTTGGCATTAAGGTACGTGGCAATTTCTTTCAAGTGCGCTTTCAGTTCTTTGTGTTTTACTATCCAGTGAGCCCTTCGTTCGGCCACTTTATTGAGGCCATCAGCATAGAGGTCTGCTTTTTTTAGTATATCAGTCAGCATTTTCGAATTTTAACGGGCATAACCCGGTTTCCTCAGCAATATTAGGGCTTATTCAACTTCTCGGGCAACATTTTCTTTTTCCTGCAATTTTGACTTTACTCAGCCTAATACCTATTTTTGCCACTCAACACTTTTTATGTCAATAAATAACTACCAGCATACAGTTGCAGAGCGGTTTATGCGCTATGTGCAGATTGATACCCAGAGCGATCCAACTTCGTCGGCGCAGCCTTCTACAGAAAAGCAAAAGGGCCTGAGTAGGGTGTTGGTGGATGACTTGCTGGCAATAGGCATTAAAGACGCCACTCTGGATGATGTCGGATATGTTTATGCCACAATTCCCGCCACAACTGATAAAAATGTTCCTGTACTTTGTTATTGTTCGCATGTAGATACTGCGCCAGACTGCAGCGGTAAAGACGTGAAGCCTGTATTGCGCCGTAATTATGACGGAACAGATATTGTACTGCCCGATGATAATTCGGTGGTGATAAGTACCAAAGAACATCCGTACCTGCTGGAACGGATAGGAGATGATATCATTACCGCATCGGGCAAAACGCTGCTGGGTGCAGATGACAAGGCTGGTGTAGCTATAATTATGGACCTGGCAAATTACCTGATTAATAACCCAAGTATTAAACATGGCGCTATCCGGATACTGTTCACCCCCGATGAAGAAATAGGGCGGGGTGTAGCCGCGGTGGATATGAAAAAACTGGGTGCGCAGTTTGGTTATACGCTTGATGGCGGAGAGCGCGGGCACCTGGAAGGTGAGACTTTTTCGGCAGATGCAGCTATTGTTACGTTTACAGGAGTAAGTGCACATCCCGGATATGCAAAGGATAAGATGGTACATGCCATTAAGGTTGCAGCGGCATTTGTTGATGCACTGCCTAAAAATGAGTGGTGCCCTGAGACAACAGAGGGTATGCAGGGTTTTGTTCATCCAACTGCTATAGAAGGTGGTTTGGAAAAAGCAACAGTTCAGTTTATTGTTCGTGATTTTAATACAGCCCAGCTGGCTGTGCATGAGCAGCGGCTCAGAGACATTGCTGCAGGCGCAGTGAGCAGGTTTCCGGGGTCTTCTTACACGTTTGTTGTAAAGGAGCAGTACCGCAATATGAAAGAAGTGCTGGACCAGTACCCAAATGTGATGGACTATGCAGAGGCGGCTTATGAGCGTTCGGGCATGAAAGTGAAAAGAATGAGCGTACGAGGCGGCACCGATGGATCCCGCCTGTCGTTTATGGGCTTACCCTGTCCTAATTTGTTTACAGGAGAAATGGGGATACACTCAAAGCAGGAATATGTTAGTGTGCAGGATATGGAGAAATCGGTGGAAATGCTCGTAAACCTGGCAGCCATATGGGAAGAAAGGGCATAGATATAGAATAAGGGTTTTCAGATGATATTTAACTAACGTTCTTTACATTTGAATTAATATAGTATTTTTGTAAAAATCCCATATTAATGAATAAGGATAAATATAAAATTATATTACTTACCGTTTTGGTTCTTGCCGTTCTTACTATCGCGGTTATAGAATTGCTGGGTGTGAGCGACCATTCGCTGGCCTGGTGGAGGGATCACCGCCGCGGAGAAGCGGAATTATATGACCGGGCAAACAACCGCTACTATAGAGGTGAAATTTACCCGGAGCAAACAAAGACAAGGGATCAGCTGGTGAAGGATATGCCTAAGACAACTATGCAGTTTTATGAAACCAAGCATAGTTTTGGGGCAATATCGCAGGGCAGTGTGGTAAAGCACTCTTTTAAGTTCAAGAATACCGGTGACCACCCACTGTTGAGTGCAAAAACCGATGTTTCGTGCGGCTGCACAGTTCCAGGGTTTCCGCAGGAAGCAATTGCACCCGGGCAGGAGGGTGATGTGACTGTAGAATTTAATTCTGCGGGCAAATATGGTTTTCAGGAAAAGGAAGTTGTTATCCATTCAAATGCGCTTCCTGAGTCAGTCACGATCAAGATTGATGCCGACATAAAATAAGATGGATAATACCCGTACTTCGCTTTATCAGGGGTTCCTTAATTATTTGTCGCTAATACGGTTCAGCCATACTGTATTTGCTATGCCGTTTGCCATAATCGGTTTTGTACTCGGTGTTACCGAACTCAAACACCATGGCGTAGCATATTCATTTTTAGTGCCATTGTTCATTAAAATGCTGCTGTGCATGGTCTTCGCCCGTAGTGCTGCCATGGCTTTCAACAGATTCCTTGACAGGACGTATGATGCAATGAATCCCAGGACTGCAAAAAGGGAGATTCCCGCGGGTGTAATCAAGCCTCAGCATGCATTGCTGTTTACTATCATCAGCTCTGCTCTTTTTGTCATAACTACTTATACCATTAACCAGCCCTGTTTTTATTTGTCTTTTATTGCATTGTTTGTAATACTGTTTTACAGCTACACCAAGCGCGTAACTGCATTATGCCACATAGTGCTAGGTGTAGGCCTTGCTCTGGCGCCGGTAGGTTCATTTCTTTCCGTTGCCGGGTATTTGACCTGGCTGCCAGTTTTGTTTGCCTGCTCAGTACTCACATGGGTTGCTGGTTTTGATATTATATACGCACTTCAGGACAGGGAATTTGATGTGCAAAACAAGCTCCATTCTATACCGGCGGCCTTGGGATTGAGGAAGGCTCTTGCTGTTTCGGTTATACTGCATATTGCTACCGCTGCTTTTATCATTTCGGCTGGTTTAGCCGGCCAGTTCAACTGGGTATTTTGGGCAGGTGCTTCGTTTTATTTCGGTATGCTTATTTACCAGCACACATTGGTAAAGCCCGGTGACCTGTCGAAAGTAAATATGGCGTTTGCAAATACAAATGGAATAGCCAGCATAGTTTTTGGGTTGCTGACGCTATTATCTTTGTTGATGTAGTTTGCCGCGGAGTGGGGGATATTTTAAAATGCACTGCAAACGAAGGCACACGAGCTGAATCCAGCAATAGATTAGAAGGCCTGAAAACCTTTGACGAATTGAAGCACCTACAAACGAACCAATATATAAACAACTACTGAAAGTACTATGATGATGATTGCAATCGGTATGATTTCGTCTTTAAACCTCTTGATTATTCTTTTTTTACTCATAAATATTCCGCCATGCCTTTAGCCTGAGCTGTACTTTTTGATTTGTAAGTGCTTAATGAAAATATTGCCTGTAGGATAGATTTTTTGTTTCTGTTGATTTCGTTTTGTTCATACTTTTCAAAACTTCCTGCTTGTTTAAGCTGCAAACCTTTACCTGTAGCCGTATACGAAATCATTTCTTTGTTTTCAATTATAAACCCGTTGATGACCAGATATTCTTTAATGCAGTAGTAAGTATCCATGATCAACTCGTTCTGGCTGGGCAAAATACATTTGTATGAAACTGATTCACTGATCAATTCATAGATATTAAAATCCCTGCCCGCTTCAAATCGGTCAATGATTTTATTCAAAATATACTTATTGTATTTTGACAAACTTTGACTTGATAGAAATTCTTCCATACAAATTCATTATATGTCGCTAATATAAAAGATAATTTCCGGTATGCCAAAAAAACGGCCTTATTATTTATTAAACGGTATTTTACCGGACAAAAAAGCACGTCAATTAATAAGCCATAAAGGCCGATATGGAAATGAGGCGCCGGAGTACAATTATGCTAGTTAAACACCTTAAATGTACCCACAGCCGGATAAGTTTTATGATTTCTATATAAAGTTAAATTCAGCGTCCCTCTGAGCGGATAAGAACCTGAAGTCACATTTGCCATGCTACCTGGAGCAACCAAATACGTGGCATTATCACCATGCGTGTAATCAACGAAAGAGGAAGAATTGTCTGTAACATAAAAATTGCCGGTTTGCGCACTACCTGTCATAGTTAAAGTTAACGACATCTGCTGTAATTTCTGATCAATAAGTTGCAGTTTTAGGTGCCACATGCTGTCGGAATAGCTGTAGATATCACTGCCAAATAACTGATAAACAGGTACATTGTGCAGTGTGTAGTCAATAATCATAAAGTTCTCAGTCACAAAGCTGGAGTTTGTGAAAGTAAATTGAATTGAATCACCGTTAGAAGTTGAATCAGCAACAACAGTAAGGGGCGCACTATTATTTGCACCATTTCCGCAAGAAGACAAATAGAAAATACCGGCTAAAAGTAAAAGCGCAAAAATCTTTCTCATTTACTTGTTTTCTGTAAATATAAGAATCAATTTTTCAATTTCAAAGGTTTAGATGCTGTGCTTACCAGTTATCATTTATGGTACATGAAATTTTTGTACTGAAATGGTTGGCAGCCAGCATTCTTTTTGTTTCAAGAATAAAAGCGATAAGGCTGGTTTATTAAAAGATGTTGGCTGATCTGCAATGAAAACTTAATATGCGCCGCCTTGAAACAGCTAATGATTAATACATTATTGCCTGTTTGCGCAAAACTCTGAATTTCGTGATTTGCCTGGTATTTCAGATAAATATTGGTGAACACAGCCCTTTCGCCGTGTTTTGTTATTTTTGTTTTAGCTGATCAGTGTCAAATGGATGAATTCTACCTTGATGAACTTGCATTACTTAGGGCTTTTATTGAGCACAAAACGCTTTCATATTCTGATGTTCAGGAAATGGGAATTGTGCCGGTTCTTAATAAACAGGACCGCAGGGTGCTTTTTAAAAACTGTATAGAGAAATTCAAGAAATGGGGCGTCATTCAGGTAATACCCGAGGCACATCCTGTAGCCTGGAGTGTAGTGCCGGAGAAAGCTGCTGAAGAATACAACAAATTGATTGCCGCAATTGAGCAGCAGCAAATGATTGAGAAGTACTCGTTTCAGCACCTACAGGAGGAAGTGAATTTACAGGGCCGGAAACTCAGTAACGCTGGTTTGTACAAGGTGCTTGCCCTGGCTGGTTTTATACTTGGCAGCTTTAATTTTTTAACGGGCCTCTCTGTGCCTGTTCTGTATACGCAACTGAAAAATCTGTGGCACTCATTTCAACATCACCTCCATTGAATGCTTTGGTTGAGCGTTTAATCAACTACAGAAGCTTTTATCTGAAATTCCTATCCCACTGACGAATAACCCGACGAGTTTTTTTGTTGTAACCTCTTTCTGTGTAATAAAACCAAGCGGGCGACTTATGAGCCTTAACAGACCTTATCTTGCCATTTTTGTTATGGAAATAGGTTCTTTCATGGCTGCAACTGCTAACTGTGATTAAAACAATAAACGCAAGCAGGCTGAGTATTAACACAGATTGTTTCATACCGTAAAAATATAAGAATATTGCAAATCAGCAAAAGGCGTTAAAAGAATAAAGGCAAAATAAAGCCTGAGCAAAGTAACGCAAGAGAGCAGTAGCTAAAACGAGGTAGGATAGAACTGCTTACAGATGCATTGCAGCCTAATTTGCCTGTAAATTTTGAGCAAACTGTTCAAGGCAAATTCTGAAATGGGTATTCAGTTTGTAGGTAATAATATCTTTCGTTGAGAGGTTTAGAAACCAATCTTGTGCCGCAGAATTGGTAAGCCTTAGTTCGGCTTTTTTTTCCTGAGGTACGAACTTAATCTCACATTCAATTTTTGCGTCAAACTCCTTTTCCAGCAGGTCAACTCCCTGCGAAAAAACGCGAATGCAATCCGGAGGAATAACGCTTCCGGGATAATTATAGGTTGCTATTATTTTCTGCATGTTCCAGAGTACAGTTGGGCAGTAATAAACTATTCGGGTTAATTGGAAACAAAAATAAATATTCAAATTGTAAATTTAGAGTTACTAACATCTTAATAACAATTTGTGCCTTAAAGCATAATGTATAATTGAAATATAATTCGGTTCTTGTTTCAAATTTCAACTGAGGTACAAAAACTGAAAGTGATGCGCTGCCTGAGCTTCCGTTAACCAGTCTGATGAAAAGAAACTGCATAGTAGAAATATTGAATTAATTCCACTAATGTATAAAGAGAGTTTTCTAGTATGAGATTTAATAATGCGATATGCCTTACAGCAGGTTTTATGTATTTACTCTATGCTTTACAGTATAGACTGATCAGTTGAGTTGCCAACTTTTCATAATAGCCAACTCTGGTGCAGCTTGTGCGAAATCGAATGCACCCTTTCACAGAAATAACAAATCCATAAAGCTTGCTTTATGGATTTGTATATTTTAATTGGAATTACAACTTTGATTATTTCTCGGGCCGCATCTGCGGAAAGAAGAGCACATCTTGAATAGATACCTGGCCGGTCAGTAACATGGCCAGCCTTTCTATGCCAAAGCCTATGCCTGCTGTAGGTGGCATACCATATTCCAGTGCACGCAGAAAATCGTAGTCTATATACATGGCTTCTTCGTCGCCGCGCTCCATAAGTTTTACCTGGTCTTCAAAACGCTCACGCTGCTCTATAGGGTCATTCAGCTCACTGTAGGCATTAGCTATTTCCTTGCCATTAACTATCAGTTCAAAACGTTCTACCAGCCCTTCCTTGCTACGGTGCTTTTTAGTAAGTGGGCTCATCTCTACCGGATAGTCAATAATGAAAGTAGGCTGTATGTAGTGTTTCTCACAAACGCCGCCAAAGATCTCATCTACCAGTTTGCCTTTGCCCATCGTAGGGTCCACATCAATCTTTAGCTTTCCGCAAGCATCCCTCAATCCATTCTCATCCATACCGCTGATATCGAAACCGGTATGTTCTATTATTGCATCGTAAATACTGATACGCTTGTATGGTGCCTTGAAGTCAATTTCCACACCAGCTACCGTAGTTTTTGTGGTGCCGTTGGTAGCTATGGCTGTCTGCTCCAGCATCTGCTCTGTGGTTTCCATCATCCATAGGTAGTCTTTGTAGGCCACATAAAACTCCAGAATAGTAAATTCAGGGTTGTGTGTCCTGTCCATACCCTCATTTCTGAAATCGCGGCTGAATTCATACACCCATTCAAAACCACCTACAATCAGGCGTTTCAGGTACAGCTCGTTTGCTACCCTCAGGTACAGTGGTATGTCCAGGGCATTATGGTGCGTAACAAAAGGCTTTGCTGTGGCGCCGCCCGGTATGCTCTGCAGCACCGGCGTATCCACCTCCAGTCCGCCTCTTTCGTTCAGGAAATTCCGGATGGCGTTTTTCATTTTGGTGATACGGATAAACGTATCTCGCACGCCCGGGTTTACTATCAGGTCGGCATAGCGCTGACGGTACTTAAATTCAAGGTCTGTTACCTCGTCAAACACTTCGCCATCTTTCTCTTTGGTAACGGGCATCGGGTGCAGCGACTTGGTAAGTAAAGTAAACTCTTTTACATGTATTGATGTTTCGCCGGTTTTAGTAATAAACACATACCCTTTAATGCCAATGATATCACCAATGTCCAACAGCTTTTTCCATACAGTATCATACATGGTCTTGTCCTCACCGGGGCAAATTTCATCTCGCTTTATATAAGCCTGAATGCGGCCTGTAGCATCCTGCAGCACTGCAAAATTCGCCTTTCCCATGTCGCGCACACTCATGATCCTTCCCGCCAGGCAAACTGACTGAAACGATTCCTGATTGGCTTCGCTGAAATTTTCTTTGATGGGTTTTGCGTAGTGTGTAACAGGATAAAGCGGTGCCGGATATGGGTTGATGCCTAATTCAAGTAATTCCTGAAGTTTCTCACGGCGGATGACCTCCTGCTCATTCAATGTTGCATGCATGGTGCAAATTTAATTGATTGCCAGTGTATTTCAGCATCTCAATTAAGGAGATAATCTTAATTGGATGTTAAGCAAAAAAAAAATAAATGCAAACTATTTATCTCTTTACTGATAAACGGATTAATTTTAACCCAAACTATTTTATGCTTCACTTATTGCTATTTTCCCTGACTGGATTTGTGTCCGAACACTCTGACATTTTTGTAGCTATATTGATTTGCCTTATTGGCGGATATATTGCTGAGTTTATTGTACCGGGCAGAGGCTACGGGCTCATCTTTACTGCTATTATTGGGATTATTGGCGGTTGGCTGGGACAGATGTTTTTTGCATTTATTTCAGTGCCTACAGATATTCCTTATTTCAATGCTGTGCTCCGGACGATACTGGGTTCCATTATTGTTGTTTGCATTTTCAACGTTTTAACCGGTGGGCGCAGAAAAGCAAATGGTAAGGAAAAAGAAAAAGACGTTTATGACTGGGCCAATGAGTAAGCCCGGCTCACATTGCTACTCATAATCGTATAAAGTCGTTTGCGGCGTTTATTCATAAGCCTGCAGTACTTTCCATTAACTAATATTTCATGAGCAATAATTTTGACCGGATGCTGGAGCTGGTCAATACATTTTTTGATACCCGAAATGATCCGGGCCAGATCAGTGTAACCGATGAACAGCGGGAGAAATTGATGCAGCTGCACCCGGCTACACTTTCAGAACTGGCTAATGAAGACGGGCCGATAGTATGGGTTTTGCTGATTCCTACTAATAAACAAATAATGGAGCAGTTTCTCAACGGTGAGATTTCCGAAAAGCAATTGCTGGATCTTGCACAGCCGGGAGAAAGTTGCCAGTCTTTATACCTTTGTTCTGCATCAGTTTTGCCTGAATTCCGAAAACAGGGATTAGCCAGGAAAGTTACGATTGGCGCTATCAACAGTATCAGGGCACAGTACAGTATCAGCACTCTTTATTTTTGGCCCTTCAGCAGTGAGGGCAGGGCTCTGGCGCAATCCATTGCGGATGAGCTGGGAATAGAATTGCTGGAGCGCACAGCGCACAGCAGAAAGAAAGCATTAAATCCGTAACAGCCTAAGTAGTTTATTTATTTCCGAAACAATACAATGAAAAGAATCAGTTTTATTTTATCTGCCGCATGTGCGGCCATGTTATTTAATGCCTGCAGCAAGAGCAGCAACAGCACACCGGATCCGGTATACCCAAAAGGATTGCATGCAAAAATCAACGGCCTGAGCTGGAACGCCCAGTATGTGAACAAGGTAACATCTACTGGAGGAAGTTTGAACTCGTTTGAATTTGACGGCACCGACAGTGCAACACACGAAACCATTTATATATTCGTCTCGGCATTTGCCGGCAGAGGTGGACACAACCTTACATCGGCAAGTATAGACAAGGCTTACTATACTGTTGATACAGGAACGGCACTGCCTGTTTATGCAACCTCGGGTTCTATAAACATTACCGCCATCAACGACACTGCATGGGGCGGTACCTTTGATTTTGTGGCTGGCAGTAAGATAATTACTGATGGAACATTCAACGTTACTTTTTAGGCTAATCAAACTACTCAAAAAATGTCAATGAGAAGAAAGCGTAAAAACGCGCTGTTCTCACTTAAATGAATTAAGCCATAGATGCCATTCTTTGCGCACGTCAAAAGCTGCATCCAGTTAAGAAAACTGAAAGCCAGCAAGTGCTATGAATTTATCGCTTGAAAACGAAAAGGGCATGAAAGCGAGCAACCAGAATAGTTGATATTACAAGCTTAACACAACCTCTGCCTGAAGGATACCATTAACCTTATGAACCCGCCAATGGTATTAACATAAATCGAGCATTGAATACACAATTGACTCTTGGTATCCGGCTTGATAATTGCATTCGTTGATTATGTGGTGATTAAGGTTACCTTTGTGTTCATATTAATTCCATATGAAACTACTAAGAATATGTGTTGCCTTTTCGGTAGGAGTGTTAATGCAGCTCAGTGCTTTTTCACAAGAAAAGAATCCATTTAACTTGCCCGCGGAATTGCCCGTTCCGATGTGGGTACAACTTACTGACTGGTCGAATGTAAACGTCCATAAAATTGATTCACTGATAGAATTATATAAGGACGCCCCAAGAAAAGCCAGTGTAATAAAAGAACCTGACGAGCAAGGGCCTGATGCTGACTTTTATGAAGACCCATATCTTACTGCTTATATAAGGTGGAGGAATAAGATGATGCCATTCATTCAGGAAGATGGAAGTATTAAGTATGATGCAGGATACCATAAACAGCAGCAACTAAATTCGCTGGAAGCACAGCATAGCGGTAAAAATGCACACAGTGGAATGCGCACCACCACAGCAGCCAGCTGGACAGTTTTGGGCCCGTCGCAGACATACAAGGCGGTAAGTGGTGCATTGGATAACCATCACAACAACATGTACACGATTGCAATAGCTCCGTCCAATCCATCGGTGATCTATGCAGGAAGTGAACCAGGTACATTATACCGCTCAGCAGATAAAGGGCTGCATTGGACATCTGTTAGTGATACTTTGTATAGCTGTGGTTCGCCTTCAATTGTGGTTGACCCGCTTAATGAAAATATTGTTTATACATATGACGGGAGCACGTCGACACTTTTAAAAACAACTACAGGAGGGGCAGGCTGGACAGCTCTCACAGCCTATACCGGAGGCAGTGGCAATGCCATGGCTATCAACCGGAACACAGGCAGGATATTCATTACAGGGTCGACATCTGTTTATTACAGTGATAATGGCGGAACATCGTGGACTGCTGCAGCCGGCAGTACAGCTACATCACTGTATGATATAGTGATAAACCCAGTGGGAACAGATACTGTTTATGTAGCAGGAGCCAGTGGTGGCAATCTGGTATTGCTCAGGTCTGTTAATGGCGGGACATCTTTTAGTGATGTAACTGGTGCAGTTGCAGGCCATAATACATCGGGTGCAAGGCTGGGGGTTACGGTTGCGAATACCAGCTACGTATACTGTGTAAACATAGGCTCAACATCGCCTCCTATTGTTATCAAAAGTACCGACAAGGGAGCTACATGGGCAGTTACAGCTACGTCAACGACCACTGGCCTTACAGGGTCTTCGGCAACAACGGGGCTGGGTATGTCGAACGGACAAGGGTATTACGACCTGGGTATTGTGGTATCTCCGGCAAATGCCAATCATGTGATTGTGGGTACTACTACCAGCTACAAATCAACAGATGGTGGAGTTAATTTTACACCTCTTGGCGGATATGCAGGGCCTCTGGGTATTCACCCTGATATGCAATGTGCAGTCGCTCAGGGTAGCGACTGCTACATTACTACTGATGGAGGGGTGAATTACTCCAGTGACTTTTTTACAAATGCAGCCAACTGGTCTATACGCAATAATGGTTTGAGAAGTTCAGATTTCTGGGGTTTTGGCCAGGGATGGGATGAGGATATGGTGGTAGGTGGCAGGTATCATAACGGTAATACAGCAATCTTTGAAGCGTTTGGAGGAGGCAAAGCGTTGAGCCTTGGTGGAGGGGAGGATGCAACGGGGCATGTGTACCATGGGCATTCAAGGACTGTTGGTTTCCGTGACATAGGCAACCTGAATATTCCGGTTAGCCTTACAGGTACGGTGCAATATTCGGCACAGAATGTACCCAATTCCATGTGGCCGCAGGATGATTACTATGGCCTTTTTCCAAGCAAGCTGATGGTTGACCCGAGATATTCAAACACATTCTATCTGGGCAAGGATAGTATTCTGTGGAAGTCGGTGAACAATGGAGCATCGTATACCGCTCTGCATAATTTTGGAAACAATAATAAGGTTTGGCGTTTTGATATTGCGAGGAGCGATTATAACCGAATGTATGTGTGTACTACTAATGGTATTTTTAAATCAGCCGATGCCGGTGCAACATGGACATCCATTACGCTCCCGGTTACCTGGCATTACTATAACACAGATATTGTTGTAAATCCTCTGAACGAAAACGAAGTGTATCTATGTATGGCAAACGGTGCGACTTCGGAAAAAGTTTTCAGGTCAATGGATGGCTGCGGAACGTGGACAAATATCACCGGAACCGTGCTTAACGGAAAAAAGGTGGCGTACCTTCAGTTTCAGGGAGGTACCAACCATGGCATTTATGCTGTAACCAATACCAGGCCATCTAAAGTGTACTACAGGGACAGTACTATGGCTGACTGGATAGATTTCAGCAGTGGGCTTACAGCCAGCATTGAAGCCAGGGAAGGCATATTGATATTTTACAGGGATTCGAAAATCAGGCTTTGCGGAAATTCTAGCGTATGGGAATCTCCTCTGTATTCCAAAGGTGCACCTGTGGCGCAGCCAATGGCAGACAGGAAGTATGTAGGCTGTACCCGGGATACAGTTAATTTTTTCGATTATTCAATGAATGATTATGCCGGAGCAACCAGGACATGGTCATTTCCGGGATCGGTTTGGGTAAGCAGTACATCTGCCAGAACCCCCCAGGTTTTATATCCCGGGCCTGGTGCATACAAAGTGTCCCTTACTATTACCAATGCACTGGCTCAAACACATACACGTACTGTAGACAGTATGATTATCGTTTCCGACGACCATTGCAGCCCTGATACAGTGGCCGGGCTTTGCCTGCAGTTGAACGGAACTAATCAAACCGTTAACCTGGGTATTGCGAACATCAACAGCAATAATTTTTCTATTTCCTGCTGGGCGCAGCCAAAGGGCAATCAGAGTTCTTTTGCGCAGTTGGTAGCGCATGACCTTTATCTGGGTTCTGCCGGCTACGGATTTGGGTTTGGATTTACATTTAATGGATATACACCCAACCTCAGGCTTTGTTATACAGACAGTACAGTGAACTACGGCAACTCGAGCAGCCTTATTTGTGATAGCACCAAGTGGAATTATGTAGTGTTGACTTACAGTCCGACGGGAGTGATAATGTATTTGAACGGTGTAGCAGATACAGTGAATAACCGTGCAATGCCAATAATAGACCTTTCTCAGTCGCCGTTTGTAATCAACTTTGATGATCATCCCGGGCAAGGATCTAGGTATAATGGCAAGATTGATGAAGTGAAATTTTACAATTATGCGTTGAGCCAGAATGAAGTGCGGGAAAAAATGCACCTGATTCCGAATCCGGCTACAGAAACTGGGCTGATAAAATATTTCCAGTTCAACCAATACGACGCGCAAAGTGGAAGCCTATATGATGTGAAAGCAAACTACAATGTGGCTGTACCTGCCGCCAACATTGTAACATCTACAGCGCCTGTTGCAACAGGCAGGGTATTCAGAAATCCTGCAGTTAATGCTGCAGGCTTGAACAGTTTTGCCGCAGCAGATAATAATCTGTATTTGCCGGCAGCAGGCCCTTATCCGGACGGGGAGGTAGTTGCTTTTCATTTGTTCAGTAATCCGGATACCAAACCAGATACCAGGCCGAATGTGAAAGGGTATTTCATAGTAAACAATTATGGCAACAATTCTGTTTTTGCCCAGCCCGACAGCATCATTTTCAAAAGCCTCAACATTACCTATCCGGGATACAGGGCCGGTAACTTCAGGTTGTTCAGCAGGGCTACAGGAGACTTCGGCAACACCTGGAGTGCAGAGATGGACAGTGCTGTTACGCTCAAATACGTTTCAGGCAACAGCAGCCTAACCTGGGGGGCAAACAGCCATATTACCAGCTTTAACAGCCAGTATATCATTGTTAACAATGATTCAACGGTTCATAATGCGGGAGTGATAAGCCCAACTTATACCGGATGGAATGTGTCAGATGTTTACCCTAATCCATCGAGAGAGTGGTGCAGGCTGAATATTTATTCTCCGAAAGCAGGCCAAACGGATGCTGTGTTTACCATCACAGACATTGCAGGCGCTGAAGTAGCAAGAATTAACGAAACGCTGAAGGATGGCAGCAATACTGTACTGATCAGTATCCCAACGCTGGCGACTGGCACTTACATTGTGCGCGTTGATGTTCCCGGTGCTGTAAACGAAAAGAGAAAACTGATTATAGAATAACAGGCAATTTGATTGCCTGTTATTTTACAATCGAAAGTCAGTAGAGTTATCGTACTGCATTAAAGCGCGGTGTAGTTGATATGATCCGCGGGATCCTGCTCACCCGCTACGCCTCTTGATTTCTTTATTGCTTTAATAGCCCTGGCTATTTCCGGTTCGTTTTTTGATATGGCGAAAGTTGCATAGGATAACCTGAGGCTCAAGTCTGGCAAATCTAACTGGTCGATTTTTTTCACTAAACCAGACTCTTCTGTCCCCTCCAGATATTCTCTCAGCAAACCGTTCGCGGTTCTGGCGCATTTTTCCAGTTCATAGAACGATTCCATCAGTGCTGCTACTTCACTAGTAGGTTGAGTGTTGTTGTGATTGTGGTGGCCACCGGCAGATGTATGCCCTCCATTGTTATTTTTCATAATATGGTTATTTGCCTGAAACTTAATATTCCAGAATTGAGCGATAAATTTATATCTGAAAGATTCGATTTTTGATGATGGATATCATGTGCCATAGTGATATCCATCAACAGAAGAAGTGCAGGGCGGCAGTACCTGATACTGTTATTGTGAACATAGGTATTCCCGGTGCAGTAAACGAAAAAAAATGTTTATTACGGAAGGATAATGGATAATGTATATTAACGTTCCAGCACCCGTATTTCGACCCTTCGGTTGAGTTCCTGCTCTTGTTCTGTTTCTTCATCGTTTAGCGGGTCATTGTTGCCAAGCCCGACGCATTTTATCCTCTCTATATTGACACCATGTGCAACCAGTGAATCCCTGATACTCTCAGCTCTCTTCTGGGAAAGGGTGCTTTCCAGGTATGGCTCATCTTTTCCGGATCTGGGGCCAAGGCAGCATACATGCCCTTCCAACTGGATTTTCCATGTTTTGTTTTCAATTAAAAAATCCGACAGTAAACGAATAGAGGGAGAAGAAGCTGGCGTGATACTGATTGAACCTCGAAAAAAAATGAATGTCGTGCAGGGCGTAGGTTTCATCGTTGAGTTTAAGACGGGACATGTAATACCCAAATTTCTCCTTAGCTGGAGTGTCTGGGCGATGAGCAAAAATAATCGCAACTTTTCTGTCAATTGCATTTCCCTGACTCCCGTTTTTAGTGCTGCTGGTTATTTTACCCTTGCCAATTACCAGCGTTGCATTTTCTTTCCGGAATCCGGCCAGCACCAGATAGTCGAGCGTGTTTTTAGCTCGTATATACGATAGGTTGTTGTTGTATTCGCTGCTGCCCAGATAGTCGCCGAAACCTAGAATGGTCAGTTTCTTTTCCCGATCAAGATACCCGGACTTGATATGCTCATCAATTGTATTGGTTGCCTGTTGAGTCAGCACAGTTTGGTCGAGATCGAAATAAAGATTTATGGTGTCCCGTTTTTGTGCAAACAGCAGTGCCGCAGCCAAAACGAGAGCGATTGTAACGGCGATGGTTTTCACAAAAGGCAGATATTTTCAAATAGTTGGCCGGAAAATTGTTTACGTCAGTAGTTCTTTAACCTGAAAAATTCAATTTCGTAATCACGTTCAAATCCAAATGTAATAGGGTGGAACACGAACGAGATGACGTTTTTGCATTGTTTCAGGTCATGAGTAAAGAAGTTCTTCAGGTCTGCATTGCTCAGAACGAATTTGTTGATCAGCACAGGCTGTAGCAGGGTGGGCAGGGTAGCCTTGAATACACAAGCTGACCCATCGTCAAAAAATAAGGCGGCACTCATGTTAGGAGGCTGGAATAAATACCTGCGTAATTTTCCCCTGAGATTGTATTTGAATTTTACTTTGATGTAAACTGCTTCATCGGGCGCGTATTTGATAGCGATCGTATCGTCCAGTTTTGCTTTCCGGCTACCAAGGTATTCAAATTGCGGCCAGGCTTTCTGCGCTCCATTGCTCTCCATTATCAGATAGCTTTCAAATACGTCATCTTGTAGTTCGGTACGCCCATTCATTCCGGCAAACCCGGCATAATGATAATTAAGATGAAGTGATATTTTTGAAATGGATTCATCCCAGGTGGCATATTTATTGTCGAGCGGGAAGTTTTGTATAAGTACAACGTCCGGCCGTGTTGGCTGGTAGAAAAAATCTGCGTTCAAAGAATCAGCAAACCCTGAATACCCGCAGGTTTGAGGAAGGGGCCGTGGTTTGTAATTCATATCATAATACTGCAGCAATTCTATTTCCCATGGGATAATATCTACGGTTTTATTACCTATCTGTTTTCGTTTTTCATCAGTCATCAGCCGGATTGGCTCTTTGGGTACAGTGCCAGGTGTAAGTATTTCGCTGAAATATCCAAATGGTGATAAATAGTTGAGATAGTAACCAGTACTCAATGAATTGCCTCTGTAATCATCGATCAGCAGATTATAGCTGGAAATAAAAATAGTGATTATAACCAATGCCTGGGAAAAAAAAAGTTTTTGTAGGCCGAACAAAAATACAATCGTGAGTACCACGAACGGCATCGCCGCAAAATACTCCAGGTAGTGATAGGCATCGGCCCGAGTATAAGAATTCCTATAGAGAACGAATGAAGTTATTGCCACACATCCCAAACAAGCGATTTTATTTAGAGAGATGTCCCGGTTTTTCCATGTTTTGTACAAATACCACGCAATCAATGATGCAATTGAAATAAGTATTGCCAGCCCGGACAAGTACTTGGGGTTGGATACTTTAGTAGGCCAGTATCCGGCCTCATCATATTGCCCTGCCAACATAACGCTATATTTTATGTAACTAGCGACTGCAATATTTGTACTTAAAATAATAACCAGAAAAAATAGTACTGAAACAGTTAGGAAATATTGTAGCATCTTACGGTTGGAAACTGCCATTAAAAAGGTCAGAGCTATTAATCCGGCAATAGTTAAAATACCATAATTAACCTTTATAAAAAACAATAGGATTCCAGCAATAGAGCAATAAACTACTTCAAAATGGTACCTGAAATTGTTTAGCAAATTCAGAGCTGCGTAGATAATGAAAATAATAAAAAGGTTTTGGGATAGAACACTGCTACGGAACATAAGCATGGTGATAAGCGCAAGCAGGAACCAACCTTTTTGAGATAATACATATCTGTAAATGAAATGCCAAAAACCGGCAAATAAAAATAAATCTACAGCCAGTATGGGTAGGTTGCTTACATATGCATTGATACGTGTGCTGAAGTAACCCAGTGGCCCATAATTGAACACGAAATCTTTGCCAAAAATGAGTTTGTTTTTTACCGCCAGATTGAGTGCTGTCATCCAGCCGCCATCCAGGGAATAGAGTAAAGGCTGGCTGAAGTGCAGCGGAAAACTGTAGATTGCAATAATAAAAGAAAGAATTTTTATTCTGTTTCTTTCCAGGAATTGCTTCATGGGTAAATGACAAAGTTTTGGCAATAATAGTACAATTTTTATTGGGTAATTTTTTGTTCGAAGAGCTCCAATCTGCTATCAAATGATCAGAATAAAACGGCAGTTGAAATTTTCGATAAAATCATGCTTGGTTTTTAAAAAATGGGCCTGATTTTAACTATATTGGGCTTGAATTTAGTGAGTCAGGGCATAGCCCGTGGTTTTGCATTGCAGATACCCTTGTTTTTAAATATTGATTTATGAATACCGGAAGTAATAAGAATTCGAAAAATACGAGAAGTCAGGCAGATGGAGGAAGGCCAACAGCTGCTGAGCCGCGCATGGTTTATGCCAATTCTGATCAGGTTAGAACTCAAGGGCTGGTTTGGTTGCTCACTATTGTTTCTTCCTTGCTGGCATATGTGGTCGTTGCCTATATTATCCACAATAACTATCATCCTAATATTGATGCGCAGCATGAACAAGCCAGAGAATTGCTGATACAATATGGAGGTGTTAGGCCGGAGCCTGTTGAAGCATTGCTGGCCAGGGTAGGTGTATTTGTTATTGGGCTGAGCCTGATGGCTTTCTATTATTTGTTATCAAAAATGGAACGGATAAGGCAATTAGCACAGAGCCAGTTTTTCAACATAATTTCCTTTGCCTGTTTTGCAGGCATTGTGGCATTGATTTATTACGACTTTGCAGCACTCAATCCGTTTGGTAAAGACAACGGAGATACAATACAAAATAACAGGGACTACGTTTCGAAAACGAATTTCGACTTTTTCTTTGATGGCCTTTTTACAGGTAATAATATACTGCTTTACGCCTTTGTTCTGGTGCCGTTGATCGCACTGGTTTTTATTCTGGGGATACGGAGGTTTAACTGGGAGCGCAACAAGTCGTTTAATACTGCAACGGCTGGTGCCGGATATCTAATGGGAGGAGGCGTGGTATTGGCTGTGGTGGCAATGACCATGTTTCTATTTCCCTACACGTTTGAAAATAAGTATGATTTTAATGCAGTC
>OMJB01000042.1 GCA_900299255.1 Sphingobacteriales bacterium | reverse complement strand
TCCTGCAAAAGTTGTGATAATGCCGGCACCATCAATTTTTCTGATTTTATTATTGGTACCATCACTAACGTAAATATTGCCTGTAGCATCAACAGCTACGCCTGCTACACCGGGGTTAAAACCTCCACCGGCACCAAACTGGCAGGCAGTTGCCGGTGAGCCATCGCCACCGGTACCGGTAGTACCATTACCGGCTACAAGCGAAATGATGCCTGTCGTCATATCCACCTTCCTCAACCTGTTGTTTGAGTTATCACAAATAAATAGGTTGCCCGCCGGGTCAAAATTGATCATGCCGGGTGTGTTAACTCTCACAGTCGCCGCCGTTGCCGGACCACCATCACCGGCATAGGCACCTGTACCATTACCTATGTAAGTGGTAATTAAATTAACCTGTGCATTAACGCCTGATACAACACCCAACAAACACACAACTGAGGATATAAGTAAACGCATCTTTTTCATTTGCAATTGATTTAACTATATTTAAAATTCCTAAAAACAGAGCCTACAATATTACGGAAAAATAACTAGGTATGCAATAACTATAACATTAAAAATTCATTTTTTTGTTAGCTTATTATTATGCCTTAATTGGCGAAACGTATGAATTTTGCTGCAAAATTTCTAACAGCTTACGTTAACTTTACACTTTTGTAATTTTTAGTATTTAATGGAACAAAGCCCTTTGCCTGAACATATTGTGGAATTGGATTTTGGAGTGTTGACCAAAGGGCAATTTTTTTCGGCTGTGATTGATGCCGCCACAAATCTACGTTGGCAATTAATATCCGTCAGCGAAAATGTAATTATTTTTCATGCGTCTGATCCTAACCCTGCTTTTGGCGAAACAGTAACAATTACTATATATAACGACAAGGCTGTGTTCACCAGCAGGTCGGTAAATGAATATTATCTGAACGAGCAGCAAAATGAACTCAATGCCGCTCTTTTCAAAGAAGCCCTTTTAAAGGCAGAAGTCCGGATAAACGAAAGCGAAAAGAATAAGCATCCCCACGCCAGAGAGAAATACGGAGCACTTATTCCTTCTAAAACGTACGTGGTCACACCGGTTCTGATTTATCTTAATATCCTGGTGTTTCTCGCAATGGTGTTTTCAGGTATTTCAGTATTTAATCCCAATAATGAGCGCCTGCTCCAATGGGGTGGCAATTTCAGACCATTAACAACCACGGGTGAATGGTGGAGGCTATTTTCATTCATGTTTTTACATGCAGGAATACTGCATTTGTTAATGAATATGTTTGCACTTGCTTACATTGGCATGTTTCTGGAGCCTATAATGGGCCGATTCAGATTTATTTCGGCCTATTTGCTTACAGGTGTATGCTCCGGTCTTATGAGCCTATATATGCATTCGTATACTGTGGGTGTTGGTGCTTCCGGTGCAATTTTTGGTATGTATGGCGTTTTTCTGGCCACTCTTACCACCAAATACATTGAAAAAACGGCAAGAAAAACCCAGTTGCGCAGCATTATGCTCTTCGTTTTATACAACTTGCTCGCTGGCACGGAGGGCAATGTAGATAATGCAGCACACATTGGTGGCCTCATCAGTGGTATAGTAGTGGGTTATGCATTCTATCCCGGTCTGGTGAAAAAACATCATATTTTTTGGCAACTGGTGGTATCCGCAGTACTCGGTGTTATGGTTTTTTTTCTTACTGTGAATACTTTGAAGGCGCTCCCCAACGATATCGGTGTATACGACCGGAAGATGAAACAATTTACTGTAAACGAAACCCGTGCATTGCAAGTGTTGAAAGTTGATAACACCGATCCAAAGGAAATGATTCTCAACAAGATCCAAAAACAAGGAATTGATCTCTGGCAAAATGATCTAAAGTTGCTGAATGACGTTAAAAACCTGGATATACCGGCTCAGATGAAGGAACGAAACCTAAAACTGGCACAATATTGCAAACTGCGTATTGAGCAATACAATTTGTTTTATAAAGATGTGGAAGGCAGTGGTACCGATACTGCAAAGATTGGTGAGGTGAACAGACAGATAAATCTGATCATTTCTGAACTGATTCCAAACCAATGAACCGCCATCTGAACCCTAAATTATAAACGTATCTGTACCTTTACATAAAATAACTGCCCCGGTGCCAGACATTATTCACTTACTGACCGACCATATCGCCAACCAGATTGCAGCTGGCGAGGTCATTCAGCGTCCGGCATCGGCGGTAAAGGAATTACTGGAAAATGCTGTTGATGCCGGGGCCACCGAAATTCACCTGATAATAAAGGATGCCGGTAAAGAACTGATACAGGTGATAGATAATGGCAAGGGCATGAGCCCTACCGACGCTCGAATGAGTTTTGAGCGCCATGCCACTTCCAAGATAAGAAGCATAGACGACCTCTTCACCATCCGCACTATGGGTTTCAGGGGCGAGGCACTGGCTTCGATTGCCGCTGTCACTCAGGTAGAACTCAAAACAAAGCAAGCCACCAGCGAAGCCGGTACGCGAATAATAATTGAAGGCACCGAGGTGAAATTGCAGGAACCCTGCGCAGGAAATCCGGGTACGAACATCAGTGTGAAAAACCTGTTTTACAACGTTCCGGCTCGCAGGCATTTTCTCAAAAGCACCACTACCGAACTCAGACACATACTCGATGAGTTTACCAGGGTGGCACTGGCCTATCCAAATATCGGTTTCCGTTTCACGAATAATGGCACCGAGCAGTTCCATTTGGTATCAGGCAGCCTCAAAGCCCGTATTGTGGGCTTGCTGGGCAATACCTACGAAAAAAATCTGGTGCCCGCCGAAGAAGATACCGACCTGGTAAAAATACATGGGTTCATTGGCAAGCCGGAATCTGCTACGCGCACGCGTGGCATGCAGTTCTTTTTTATCAATGGTCGTTTTATACGCAATCCATACCTCAACCATGCAGTAATACAGGCATACGAAGGGCTGATAGAAAAAGAGTCGTTCCCTTTTTATGTGCTTTTCTTTGAGATAGACCCTAAAAAGGTTGATGTAAATGTGCACCCCACCAAGCAGGAAGTGAAATTTGAGGATGATGGGATGATGTATTACTACCTTAAGGCTGCTGTAAAGCATGCGCTGGCAAAATATAACATTGCACCATCGCTCGATTTTACACTCAGCCCGGAGATACAGCAACTGAGCTCTGTGCAGATGCCGTTTACTGAACGAAATAAAGAAGAAACAAAGAAGGGCTATTTATACAACACATTCAGTGGTAAAGAACAGGCGCATTTTATTGAGCGTAAAGACAGCCTGAAAAGATGGAAGGAACTTTATGAAATTGCGCAAACTCCTGCATCAGGCAGAGAAGTTCCACCCACTCCGGACACCCCTAACCAAAACAATCTTTCAGATCCGATTCCTTCGCAGGTCAACCTGCACAGTTCTACTGAAACCAGTGATGTGAGCTCATCCAATATCATGCACCTGCATGGCGATATGCTGGTAACCAGCGTAAAGTCTGGAATGATGCTCATACATATTAAAAGGGCGCAGGAACGAATTTGGTTTGAGCGGCTGCTTGAGCAGTGGAATAACGCAGAGGCTGCATCACAGCAAGTTCTTTTCCCAACCTCTTATGAACTATCGCCGCAGGACTCCCTGCTGCTTACGCAGGTACTGCCAGATATGGCCAGGATGGGGTTTGATATTTCTCCGTTCGGGCACAATACTTTTGTATTGAATGGCATACCAGCCGGGCTGCCGGCAGGTGAAGAAAAGTATGTTCTGGATGAAGTTGTGGAACATCTGAAACATGAGGCACCCGATGCTGCGAGCCGCCGTTCTGAGCAGCTGCTGGCTAAAATGGCGCGAAGGCTTTCGCGCAGCAGGCAGGCAATTTTGCAGCCAGAAGTGCAGCAGGCACTTATTGATGAACTTTTTGCCTGTACCCAGCCTGAGTACACACCCGATGGAAAAAAGGTGTTTGTATTGGTAAAGATGGATGAACTCGAAAATATGCTTGGCTGACGAGGCCCTTATCCGGCGATATGTTTCATATCTGTTTTAAAGAATTTACACACTGATTGCAACCCACATTGTTCGCATTTCGGTCGGCGGGCGATGCATGTGTAGCGGCCATGCAGTATGAGCCAGTGATGAGCTATGGGCAGCAGATCGGGTGGTATGTTGGCTACCAGTTGCTGCTCCGACTGCAGTGGTGTTTTTGCATTTGTGGTAAGGCCTATCCGGGCAGACACTCTGAATACATGCGTATCTACCGCCATTCCCGGCTGATTGAAGACTACCGATACAATAACGTTTGCTGTTTTGCGGCCCACGCCGGGTAACTGCACTAAATCATCCATTTCAGATGGTACTTCGCCATCGAATTGCTCCACCAGCATTTTGGCCATGCCTATCAGGTGGCGAGTTTTGTTGTTGGCAAAACTGATGCTACGCACCAACGGCTCTACATCTTCAAACTCTGCTTTGGCCAGTAACTGTGGTGTCGGAAATTTTTCAAAAAGGGATGGCGTGACAATGTTCACCCGTTTATCAGTACACTGCGCCGAGAGTATCACCGCCACCAGAAGTTCGTACGGATTTCTGTAATGCAACTCAGTAGCCGCATCAGGCATGTTCTTCTTAAACCAGTCAATAACGAATGCGTACCGTTCCTTTTTGGTCATAACGGAAATGTAATAACGGCGTTTAGTGTTTAAAATGCCTGATACCGGTTATAACCATTGCCATATTATTTGCTTTGCAAAATTCAATGCTGTCGTTATCGCGTATGGAGCCACCAGGGTGTATTACAGCAGTAATACCGGCATCGTGCGCAATACTTACACAATCATTGAACGGGAAGAATGCATCGGAAGCCATTACTGCGCCGTTCAAATCAAAACCAAACTGTTTTGCTTTTTCAATCGCCTGGCGCAGGGAGTCTATACGGCTTGTCTGCCCACAGCCCTTACCGGCCAGTTGTTTGTTTTTCACCAGTGCTATCGCATTTGACTTCAGGTGTTTGCAGACAATATTGGCAAACAAGAGGTCTTCTTTTTCCTGCGCTGTGCAGTTTCTTGATCCGGCTTCTTTCCACTCAGCAAAGCTTTGGTTATCTGCATCCTGCACCAGTATGCCGTTGAGTATGCACTTATATTCTTTTACAGGGTAGAAGGCTTTTTTCTGCAACAGCAGCATACGGTTTTTCTTTCCCTTCAGCAATTCAAGTGCATCAGCGTCATAAGAAGGAGCTATGAGTATCTCGAAAAACAATTCGTTGATCTTCTGAGCTGTGGCCAGATCAATATTCCGGTTGGTAGACAACACGCCTCCAAACGCACTTTCAGGATCGCCGGCAAGAGCCGCCTCCCAGGCTTGCAGTACGTTGTCGCGCACAGCCAGGCCGCATACATTAGTATGCTTGATAACCGCAAAGGCAGGATCATTAAATTCAGAAATGATCTGGCAGGCTGCATCCACATCTACAAGATTATTGTAGGAGAGTTCTTTACCGTTCAGCTGCTCAAACAGATCGTCAAGGTCGCCATAAAAGCCAGCCTGCTGGTGAGGGTTCTCGCCGTACCTGAGTGATTTTTTATTACCGAAAGAAAGCTGAAAATAGTTGAAATTGTTGCTGCTGTTGAAATAATCAGCGATGGCAACATCGTAATGGGCGCACTCAGCAAATGCCGCTGCGGCATAGTGCCTTCTGTCGGCTATGCTGGTTTCGCCGTTTTGTGTTTCCAGCATTTCCAGCAGGGCAGGGTATTGCGTGCGCGATGCCACTATACACACATCGTTGTAGTTTTTACCCGCAGCGCGTATCAGCGATACTCCGCCAATATCTATTTTCTCAATGATTTTTTTCTCGTCGTCTGTCTGTTTGAGTGTTTCTTCGAATGGGTAGAGGTCCACAATCACCAGATCAAACAGAGGAATCTCATACTCACTCACATGCTTCTGATCGTCGGCAAAATCACGGCGGGCCAGTATACCGCCAAATACTTTGGGATGGAGCGTTTTTACCCTGCCCCCCAGTATAGACGGATACCCGGTAACACTCTCTACAGAAGAGCAGGGAAGGCCTGCCTGCTCAATAAATGTTTGCGTCCCTCCGGTAGAATAAATGGTTACTCCAAGTTCGTGCAGTTTACGCACAATGGGTTCCAGTCCGTCTTTATAGAAAACAGAAATAAGTGCTGATTGTATCTTACGGTTCATGCCTATATATTAATGAGGCGCAAAGATAAGCCAAACCTTTATCTGAAAGAATTGCATCAGCGCGAACAGGTGGCAAAAAGTACAATAACACTCAGATAAACAATTGAGATATTTATCACCACCACTACCAATACCGTCCGGCCCTGCGGTACTTGTACTTTGATGGCATTTTCCTATCGGTATGCACAGGCGTATAGCAGCTGCTTAGGAAAGAGAGGAACAAAACAATGGCCGTTATCCTGAATATTGTATGCTTCATAGCAGCTAAAAGTAATAAAACAATTGGTTTAAGTTACTATTCAGTACAACCGGCTTTAATTACATTTTTGTGATCAAAAGAAATCATAATCCCTTCTGGCCATATTCAACCGCACACCAAAATAAACATAGGTAGTTGTGAGCGGGCCATATACCGGGCCTGTGGTGGTGTAATCTGAATTATAAACGCCGGTAGTATTGATGTATTTACGGTAGGTGCCACCCAGGTCAAGAAACAGGTTTCTGCGAAGCTGGTAGGCGATATTCAGGTTCATGATGGTGCAGGTGGCTTTAGGCCCGTTAATGGTTTTTACCCCATACTGATGATCGGCTGTAAGGTAAGGATTGAAGATATTGTTGCCATAGTTTTTTCCGCCGGTATCTACACCCTGCATATAATAAGTACCCTTAACAGACAGATACAGGTTTTTTATTGGGTTGTATCTGATCTGGCCTATTCCTTTAATAAACCCTGAACCCAGCGGGTCGGCGAGTGGCTGGTTGTAGTTTGTGTAGTTGGCCAGCGTATCCTGTGCCGAGTAGGTGTATGGCCTTACTACATCAATCTCTGCCTGCAGATCCAGATTCTTAACTGTAAACGCATCAAAGTATTTGCCGCCAAACTGTATTCCCCATTTATTACCATACCATTTTTTACCCCCGGTCAGCTCTTTGTACCGGAACTCGTTGAACAAGATCTGTGCATAAAATTGTAAGTGCTTGGCCGCAATTGCTTTTAGATTCATACCCAGCAGAGATTTATCTCCCGCTCCATTGAAACGGTTGATGGCTGTAGTGAAAATGATGGGATTCAGGTAAGACAGTTCATAATTATCAGGCCGGTCAAATACTTCAGCTTCAAACAACCCTACACTCAGCCATTTAAATGTATTTACATTCAGGTAATGAATAGTAGAAAATTTATGTGAATGGATGGTGTCGCCGATTGTTTTGTCGAACTGTGGCGTCAGTTCCAGGTACAGGCACTCGTAGTTGAGTTTCCATATACGCGCCTGTAGTTGCAGAAACGGCATATTCGACGAATTATCGGTAAGGAAGAGACTGGTCATACCATCGCCTATAAAGTGCTTGCCTGAGCCAAACGTGAGGTTAACATGGTTCTTCACCGCATCGAAATTGATATAGCCGCTAGCCTGCATATAGTCATAATTGCCGGTGCTGGGATTCAGAAAGTAGTCGGCACCGGGTACTGCCATATGCTTACCGTCTTTTTTTATCCAGTTGTTCACGAAGTAAGGAAACTGCTCCTGATTGTCGATGATCGATGTATAAAAACCCAGCTTCTTCCCGATCCACCCTCTGAGTTCGGCACCACGACCCGAGTAGAACACCGTGCTTTTTGTAGCGGCCGGGGTGGGCGAGTTTTGCTGGTACATAGCCACACCGCTCAATACCAGGTTAACGACCAGGAAAAAATTCTTATCCAGTACAAAATCATGCGTTTTAATATGAATAAGGTCGTATTGTTTTTTGTAAAAGAACTTAAGCAACGGCCTGCGGGAATCTATGGTCTCCTCATCCTTCGGTGCCCATTCCCCGTTCTCAGAGATCATCTGGTTGATATTGTATCTGTCTATGGCGGTAAGCTGGCTCTTCACATCTTTCTTCGAATTGGTCGATTTGATCATTTCGAGGAAATTAACAGCATTTCTCCTCGCTTCCGGCCTGTCCCACAAAGCAAGGCTGTCACAGAGCCTGCCTGATCTTGTTTCAAGCCTGTCGAGCAGATTGTAGTCTTCAGATCCCAGCGGAACAAATGTAGTTTGGGCAAAACAAAGCTTAACACTCAACAATAAGAATGGAAGTAAATAAGCTTTTTTAAGCATAAAGTAAGTTTTTCAGATGTTCAATGGTAGATTTGCAAATAAGCCGAGACGAAGTTAGCAATATGTTTCCGATACTGATAAAAAATGCGACCATTATTAATGAAGGCCAGCGCCTTATTAAAGACGTTCTGATCAAAGGCAACCTGATCGAACGGATAGACAATAACATACAGCCTGCCGGTAATTGCAGGGAGATTGATGCCGGAGGTTTATACCTGATTCCCGGGGTAATTGACGACCAGGTACACTTCCGTGAGCCCGGCCTTACGCAAAAGGCGACTATTGCCACAGAAGCGAGAGCCGCAGTAGCGGGCGGCACCACCACTTTTATGGAAATGCCCAATACAAATCCACCGGCGCTCACGCAGGAATTGCTGGAGATGAAGTATGCTATTGCCGCAGCCACATCGGCTGCCAATTACTCATTCTTTATGGGTGTCTCCAACAGCAATGCTGACGAAGTGCTGCGAACCAATGATAAAAAGAACCTGGTGTGCGGTGTAAAGATTTTTATGGGGTCAAGCACCGGAGATATGCTGGTTGACAATTCCCTGACATTATCTAAAATCTTCTCTGAATCCGAACTGCTGATAGCAACCCACTGCGAGGACGAGAACGTGATCAATGCTAATAAAGCAAAATACCCCGACGCAGACAACGCCTCCTATCATCCGTTGATCAGAAATGTGGATGCCTGTTTCCAAAGTTCATTATATGCAGTACAACTGGCGAAGAAGTATAACACCAGGCTACACATACTGCATATCTCAACTGCTAAAGAACTGCAGTTGTTTACCAATATGTTACCTCTTTCCGAAAAACGTATCACATCTGAGGTGTGTGTGCATCATCTGCACTTTACTGCCGATGATTATGCTCAATTTGGAAATCTGATCAAGTGCAACCCTGCTATCAAAGGGCCGGAAAACAAGCCTGAACTATGGAAAGCACTGCTGGATGACAGACTGGACATAATTGCCACAGACCATGCACCACACACATGGGAGGAGAAGCAGCAACCCTACCAGAAAGCCCCATCCGGCGTACCGCTGGTGCAACACTCCCTGCTACTCATGCTTGAGTACGTAAAGCAGGGTGCCATATCTATGGAAAAGGTTGTTGAGAAAATGTGCCATGCGCCTGCGCAATGTTTTCAGATCGAAAGACGAGGCTACATCAGGGAAGGTTATTTTGCCGATGTTGTACTGGTGGATATGAATGACAATACGCCGGTCAATAAAAGTAACATTCTATATAAATGTGGCTGGTCACCTTTTGAGGGCCACGAGTTCCCGGCTGCAGTTAAATACACTATTGTAAGCGGACAGATTGCCTACGAAAACGGCACAGTAAACGATACCGTACGTGGACAAAGAATTACGTTTAACAGATAATGGCAATAATCTGCCACTACCGTACCATGTAATAAGATATCTTCTGCCGGCATTTACAAGAACATATGCAAAACGATAAAACCACGCTCAGGGATCTTTCCATCTTTACATCTGATGGGAGCGGCGGTGTTTTCGAATTGCTGGACTATACCACTACCCAGGCAGGTAAAGATATGCTCAGGGCACATATACAGAACCCGCCCGATACTTTTGAAAAACTGAAGCACACACAGGATGCTATCAGGTT
>OMJB01000041.1 GCA_900299255.1 Sphingobacteriales bacterium | reverse complement strand
GCTGTAGGAAAAAACAACCCATCGTGCGCCATGGTATAGTATACACGTGAACCAGATAAAATCAAACCGTTATTACAACCAAAAGTGGATATCATTATCATTACTGCAATAATTGTTGTACCGGCTGAACCAAATATTTTCAGTGCGGCGGCCAGCGCTACCCTATCTGATGGGGCATTGGCAATCTCCTGCATGCTCATCACATTGAGGTACATCATGTTCATGGATATATAAATGATGGTCACCAGAAATGTGCCAATAAACAGGCTAAGGCCGATATTGCGCTCAGGGCGCTTGATCTCTCCTGCTATGAAAGTAACGTTATTCCATGCATCGCTGGAAAAGAGTGCGCCCACCATGGCAGCACAGAGCGGTCCAACTATTGCCAACCCGGTGAGGCTTTCGTGGTTGATCACATCGCCCACTTTGGTTACTGTCATGGCCTGCCAGGCATTGCTCCAGTTCATCTGCCAGACGCTCTGATCTTTAAACAGGACGAAGCCGAAAAAGATAAGCGACCCCATGGCGGCCAGCTTTGCAAATGTGAACAGGAACTGTAGCCATTTGCCGCTTTTAACACCCAGCGTATTGATAAAAGTGAGCAGGAAAATAATGGCAATACCTACCAGCTGTGATGCTTTTATTTTGAATCCAAAGCCTGTGTTAAAGAGAATATTATCTTCTCCAAGGGCAGGAACAAGATATCCGAGGAACTTACCAAAACCAACACCAACCGCCGCTATAGTACCTGTCTGAATGACCGCAAAAAAAGACCATCCGTATAAGAAACCATACAGCTTGCCAAAGGCTTCGCGCAGATAAACATATTGGCCGCCGGCTTTGGGATACATGCCGCTGAGCTCACCATAACTGAGGGCGGCAGCCAATGTGATGAAGCCAGAAAGCAGCCACACAACAACCAGCCAGCCGGCACTGCCCAACTGCCGGGAAATATCAGCACTGACAATAAAAATACCTGAACCTATCATGGAGCCGGCTACCAGCAGCACACCATCGAGTAAAGTAAGCGAACGCACAAAACGGCTTCCATCGCCGGGATTCTGAGCAGAGTTATTTTCCAATTGAGCAGATTTTCAGAAAAATACTATTATTTTCCTAATTATTTACTCTCTTTCGATCTGGCATCTTTTGCTTCAGCGTTCATACCGTCAACCACATCTTTGGTAATATCGAGCTGCTTGTTTACATACAGGATTGAAGAACCCGCATAAGAATAGGACAAAATGTAATCGTACTGGTGTGTTTTGTTGTATTTCTCCAGAAACGCATCGAGACGCATTTTCAGGTCTTTGTTGAACTCTTCCTGATCCTTCATCAGCTGCTCTGTAAGCGACTGCTTACGGCTTTCCAGGCTTTTCTGCATCTGGTACAAGCGCTTTTGGGCGTTTTCGTATTCTGTCTGCGACAGATTATTGGCTTCAGCTTTCTTCTGCACAGCTTCGGCATCAGACTGCATCTGCTGGTAGGAACGTTGCAGTTCGCTTTCCATCTGCTCCTGACGGTGCTTGAAATCTTCACGCTTTGCTTTCAGCACATCGTATTTAGCCTCCAGCGTATCTATATTCACATAGGCTATCTTGCCAGTGGCCGGTGCGCCTGCAGCAACGGGGGTGCTGCCGGTAGCAGGTGTACCCTTGGAGCCTGATGCATTACAGCCGATAATAAAAGAAGCACCAATGAGCATGATGGCACCTGCGAGCAAAGACTTTTTCATCTATTAAAGAATTTGATTAATCCTGCACCAAATGTAACCCGTAAAAGACAAAAACTCACAAAGACAGGTTCTTAAAGTTGTCTTAATAAAAAAAAACCTGTCGGGGCAGCTTACCATATAGCTACTTTTTCTCTATAAACAACCCCATCGAGCGTTAATAGCACCAGATAATTGCCGGGGGTGGCGTTATCGAGGTGAAACGCTTCGCTTGCATTCTGAACGTTCGTTACCTCCCTCCTTTCTATCACCCTTCCGGCCATATCTGTAACAATAAGTGACCCGTTTTGCACAGGCCGGCTTACAGAAATAGTAAAATCGCCGCTGCTAGGATTGGGGTAAACTCTGTAAACATCGGGCGAAGAACCAACCGGATTTTCTTCAAGGGTAGTACATTTCAGGACGTTTACCCGAACCGTCTCGGTAAATAAATTTGTGCAGCCGGCAACAGTAAGCCTGTAATAATAATTTACTGCTACAGCAGATGAAGTAGCGTTGTACAAATGCTCACTAATAACACCTGTCCCCATGCCTGCAAATGAAGTTGCAGGTGTGATGCCGGTGACTGAAGGGCGATTCCAGGCGTACAGAGTTGCCGGTGTAATACTCGTCGGCGTATAATTAAACAATGCTGAATCGCATATATCCGGCGGTGTTTGAGAACTGGATAGCCTTGGGGTTGGGTTTACGGTTACAGTTACATTCTGAACATTAGTGCAGCTAGAAGTGGACATGGTATAAACATAGGTCACTAAAACAGGTAAGGAAGTAATATTTATGAACATCTCCGT
The DNA here is from genome assembly GCA_900299255.1 of Sphingobacteriales bacterium. Classification (GTDB taxonomy): domain Bacteria; phylum Bacteroidota; class Bacteroidia; order Chitinophagales; family Chitinophagaceae; genus Nemorincola. Next base: position 2,449 of record OMJB01000041.1, on the reverse strand, counting down.
GATACTACCGGTGCCAGCGGCGGCAGTAAGGGGAATTCCGGGTACGGCGGCACGGGCCCATGTAAATGTTGTACCAGGAACCGCACTCGTGGGAGTGTAATTGAAGATATTACTGTCGCAAACAGCAGCGGGAGTGAGCGTGCTGGTCAGTGATGGCGAGGGCAGGATTGTGACCGTCAGCCTCGCAGTATCAGGGTATCTGGTAAATAATATTGTAACTGTACCACCGGCCACGCCGTGCATCATACCCGTGACAGGATCAATACTGGCAATGGCGGGGTTGGTAGAATACCAGCTACCGGTATCTGCATCATGGAGCACTGTTGAGTCGCCCGAGCAAAGAGTGGAGATACCAGTTATGGGTGCGAGTGCAAGCGCACGGTTTGATATAGCCGCCAGCAACAGGAAAACAAAGAATAGTTTTTTCATAATAAGCGTTTTAATGCTAAAATTATTTTTTCACAACGACTGCCGTGGTATAAGTTTTGTTATCTGTGATAGCCCGAAAATTATACACCCCTGCCGGAACATCATTCAGGCGGACCTGCACCGGAGCGTTTGGTTTATTGATAAATGACTGATTAAATACAATATTTCCAAGCACATCCGATACTGTTACACTAGAAACGCTCTCTACATTTGGCAACTCAATATTAAATATACCGGTGCCTGGGTTGGGGTATACACGGTAAAATCTACTAACCGTTGACAATTCGGTTTCAGAAAGAATAGAACATTTCAGCACATTGACCTGAACAGCCTCGGTGTACCTATTTATACACCCGTCATAAGAAAGGCGGTAAAAATAATCAACAGGCGCTGTAGACAAAGTTGTGTTAAACAGGTTTTCAGTAATTACACCGGAACCCATGGCGCCGGAAGCCGTAGTGGGCAAAACACCTGCAACCACTGGCCGATTCCAGGAAAACAGCGCATCCGGAGTGTAGCTTTCGGGGATATAGGTAAAAGCAGCAGAATCGCATATGTCCGGCGGAGTGAGCGTGCTTGATAGCTTTGGGGTTGGATTAACCGTTACGGTTACAACCTGATAATTATTGCAGGAGCTGCTGATGGTGTAAAAAAATGGCACCGCAACTGGCAACGAAGATCCATTTATCAGCTTTAAGTGCAAACTTCCGTAGCCGTGTGATGATACTCCCAAAATACTGGAAGGACTTAGCGTATACCATAAAAAAGAAGCAGAAGGCATATTGCTAAATGGAACATAATTAAAGAATTCACTGTCGCAGATAGCCGGTGGCGTAAGCGAACTAATCAGGTATGGCAAAGGATTGACGGTAACGATCAATGTAGCAAATCCTGCACTCGTGGTATACCGTATGTTTGCCAAACCTGAAGCAATGGCATGCACCTTTCCGGTAGCAGGATCTACTGTCATCACATCTGGAGTCAGCGATGCCCATACGCCACCGAGATCTGCATCATGCAGAACATCTGAATCACCGACACAATAGCTAGGCCAGGCAATAATGGGTGCTATAGCAAATGATTGGTACGAAATACCGATTAACAGCACAATAATCAGGTACATTTTTTTCATAGGGCAGGAATTAAATAACTTATCGTTTCACCACGACAGCCGCAGTATATATTTTACCATCTGCAATCGCTTTAAAGTAATATACTCCGGCAGCAACACTATTCAGGTTGATAGTTTGCAAAGCCACTACCCTACTATCAAAGGACTGGTTCACTACTACATTTCCGAGCACATCCCTGACCGTAACAGAAGAAATATTCTCCCCATCGGGCAACTCAATGTTAAAAATGCCGCTACCGGGATTGGGGTAAACCCTGAGATCGCCTGATGAAGCGGCCAGTGAATGTACCGCAAGCCGGGAGCAAGTATCAACAACTACCTTTACCTGCTGCATATTGGAGCAGCCATCTTTAGTGAGGGTAAAATAGTACGTAACCTGAATAGCTGAAGATGTGGTATTATCCAGGCGCTCAGCCGGATCGAAACCGCCCCATGCATAGGGGTTGCTGATGCCCGCTACAGCAGGGCGCACCCAGGTAAACAAAGTACCGGGAATAGCACAGGTGGGTATGTAATGAAAAACTGAGGAATCACAAACAGTGGGTGCAATAAGGGTACTTGTAAGGACAGGCCCAGGAAACACAACAAGCGTTACGCGCTGCGTATTTACGCATCCGTGCAGCGACAAAGTGTATACATAAACAACTGTATCAGGGAAAAATGTTGTGGCAATCAGCGACTCATTTATAGTGTCGGTACCCGTGGCTGCAGGATTGGCGATGCCCGGCACATAGGCGCGGCTCCAGGTAAACAGTGTACTGGAATCTGCACTGGTGGGTACATACCTAAACATAGTGTTGTTGCATGAAGACGTAGGAAAAAGCGAGCTGGTGAGCCGAGGCGTAGCATTAACCGTAATAACCTTGTATACCGAACGCCCTGGCACCT
>OMJB01000040.1 GCA_900299255.1 Sphingobacteriales bacterium | reverse complement strand
TATAGATGGTGCGCTCTGAAACGCCCACTTCCTGTGCTATTTCTTTTTGTGATTTACCCTGAGTGAGATAGAGGTGGTGTGCGAGTTGTTTTTTGTCGGTCATATGATAGTAGTTGATTTTGATGATGTTGTGTTAATGAAAAGGGTGCGAAGTTGGTGTGCAAAAATGAAATGGCGAAATGGGATTTCTATGACGGGACGGAGCGGGCCTATGATGGGACGCACGCGGCCTATGATGGAAAAAAATGCATCTCCCGTCCTTTCCAAAGGAGAGGTGAAACACAGCAGCTCGGTGTGAGTACTCAGCGCGAGGTTTTTGGTGAAGAACGCCAACAACGGCAGTAAAAAAATTGCCGGCAAGTGACGAAACAAAAACGGGATGCGCAGTGGCATCCCGTTTTTGTAAAGATTTACTAAGTGCTTGTGAGCAAAGTACTACCAGCCTGCGCCGCCGGACTTTCTGAATTCTTTTGGTTTTACTATTGTAAATACCCTTGAAATATTGAAGCCAATGTGCAATGCACCTTTTTCCCAACTGTCTGTGACCTGACCAACAGATGTGCGATCTGTGATGCCCTGAGCATTTGTGACCATGAGCTGGAAAACGTGCCCGCCTGTTTCGATATCGAAACCGATAGACAGCGCATTGTATGTTTTCTGGCCACTGAGTGTGAGGTCGGCATTTGTAACTCTGTAAAAATACTCGCCAGTAAGGGCGATGCGCTTAGTGAGTTTTACGCGGCCGCCGATGCCGATTGCAATAGTGTTGTTAGAGTACTTAGAACTATCGACGATGTTATAATGCACCAAAGTAGGCATGATCTGCAGTGAGAAACGCTCGCCGAATTTGCGTGCGATCAGCAGCTGATTTGTATAGTACAGGCGGTTACTGAAAAACCACTCTGTGCTGTCTGCCGCAGGTATACTGGGTGCGGGCGTGGTTTGCAGAGATACTGAACCGGCATAGCTAAGCGTAATAGGCATGCCTTGTTTACGCTGGCGCAGAATCTTCACTTTTAACGAACCGTCATATTCTTTGTTGAAAGCACTGTGACCCAAACCGATCATGAGCCAGGGTGTAACGCCGTAATCGAGGCCAAGGCGTGTGGTAGCATTGTCCAGACCAAAGAAATTTTCAGAGCCCTGATCGAGGCTGCCGAACCTGTGGGAGATACGGAAATCCAGTACACCGGCACCGAGGTTCTCTACACTGCTGCTGTTGATGATGCGGGTAGCCTTAAAAGTATTGGTAACCGGTTCTTTTTTCTGATCTGCCGTATTGCCACCGAGCATATCCATGAGACTGTCGGCCTGTGCAAAGGTTGTGGCGGAGCATACTGTAAAGAGGCAAAGCGATGCTAAAAATTGACGCATAAAAGAGTTTGATGTTGTTGCTTAAGTTTATTTTTTTGTGAGTTCGCCTTCGAAAGAAATAGTTGCAGATTTATCTACTTTATCTTCAACCACGCGAGGGATATTAATCTTATAATCAGCCATCAGCACGCTGAATTTTGCTGCCAGCTTCGCTGTATTTCCTTTTATAGTAATGGTGCCGTTTTCGTTTACATCTTTAGACACACCGTGAATTGTGAGTTTGCCGGCGACCTTTGCATTGTAAGTACCGTCTTTTGAAAAGTTGATCTCGCTGAGATTTGTAATCTTACCAGCAAAATCAGCTTTCGGATACTTATCGCTTTCCATGTAGTTTTCGTTGAAGTGATCCTGCATCAGCTGTTTTTCAAACTTAAAACTTTTGACAGGTACCTGAAAGCGCACATCGCCAATAGCTGGCATGAGCAGGCAAGCAGTTTCGTTGTTGACTGCTTCAATTTTTTCAGGTGAACTTTTGGTGGTGGCATTGAAATAAACTTTGCCGGTGCGGGTCATATAGTTCTGAGCAAATGATGCTGCAGAGATGCAGGACAGAAGTGCTGCGGACAGAAATATTTTTTTCATTTGTTTAGTAATTTGGGATTTGGAATTGGTTACCAGCGGCTTAGTTATTTGGGGTGCCGGCATTTACCCATTTGGTTAGTTTGTTTATATCGCAGGCGGCAATCTTCGGCAGGTCTTTGGGCATTGCGTGCCTTCTGGATAAGGGTGTGCCGTTTATATCATTAATCAGTACGTCCTGTGTAGGGTAGGCTGAGTTGTCCATAATCCCGGCGTAGGTAGACATGTCGTATCCGCTGGTGGATGAGGCACCCAAGTGGCAGGAGCTATTAATTGTGCAGTTTGCCGTAAGTATGGGTACGATATCGTGCGCGAAACTGATGGTTGACGTATCGCACACCGTGGTTGTAGGTGTGGGATAGAGTTTGTCATACTTGTCGTTGTAGCAGCTATTAAGCGCCATTACGGACAGAGCAGCGAGCAATAATTTTTTCATAGGCATTATTGATTTCCTTGATTATTCTGAGTTTTCTTTATTGTTTTATGATGCAATCAGTCAGTGATACACCTGTGAGCCCGCTGCCGGAGCAAAAACCTTTTATAGTTATATTCTGGCCCTTTGTGAGGCTTACTCCTTTATCGCGCATAGCACACTGCACACCTGCTGCGGGGTCTGAGGTTTGTAAGACTGCCATAATTCCCCCATCCTGGTTTTTATCTATTTCACTTACTGTTCCGGTAACTTCAATGGCTTTGTTGAGGTACTTTGCATCTGCTGCTTTCTCATCGGCACCGTATTCTTTAGCCAATGCCTCGGCAGTGATTGCTATACCTTTTTTATCTTCAACTTTAACGTGTGGTTTGTTCCACATATAAATACCTGTACCAACACCGATAAGGATCAGTAACAAGAGCGCTATGACGATTTTTTTTATCATTGCTTAAGGGTTTAGCGTGCCAAATTTATGAAAATTAATATTAAATGAGGGCAAAATGAAACAACTGTTGTATGAAATGTAAATTAAGATTTTATGGTGAGTATGTTACCAGACTGTGTTACAGTGTATTTGGTTAGCGCCGAGGGAGGCGGCCCGCCCAAAACTGAACCGGTTGAGGGGTTGAAAGTTCCACCATGGCAGGGGCAAACTACCAGCGAACTGCCTGTATTGTAACTAACCTCACAGCCTTCATGCGTACATGATGCAGAGAGTGCGCTATATGACCCCGCAGCTGTTTTGATAACAATAACACCATTTACCACTAGTGAACCACCAACAGTGTTTAACGAGGCATTAGCGGCATTGGCCAGATCCAAAGTGAAGTTGACATTAGAGGGTGCTGAGGTATTGCTCTTTTTGCTGCAGCTTTCCATAACGCCGACGGGTATAAGCGCAAGCCCACAGAGAGCAAATGATTTTTTAATGAATTCTTTCCTTTCCATATTTTTTGGCTGATAGATTGTTAAGTAAAAATAAGGTGTATCTACATCTAATTTGCGGTTTATTTTTGATTTTACCAAAATAAGCCTATAAACAAGGTAATAATCGGCTGGCGCAACACAGGTAAATTGCCTTAATTAATACTGAGGCCGTGCCGTTACCGAGAATGCTTTATGGTAAGAAGTACAAAACCTATGCCAGCCAATATTAGACGACCGGAACGATGAATAGTTTAACAAACATTTTTGCTGGTGCGGTACGCTGTGCCTTTAAATACGGCAACTATTTTTCCGTGCTGGTTTCTTGTAGTAACATCGTAGAAACTGACCTTATTGCCGGTATGTACTTCTTTGGCTTCTACTGTAAGCACATCTCCGGGATGTGCGGCACCTATGAAGCTGATATGCGCATCGAGCGCAACACTGACCCTACCGTGTGAGTTGCAGGCAAAAGCAAATGCACTATCGGCGGCGGAGAATACAATGCCACCATGCACAATGCTATGCCCATTGAGCATTTCTTCCCTAACGGTGTAATGCAGCCTGCAGTAACCTTCACTGTATTCATCTATATGAAGGCCCATCCATTTAGTGAAGTGGTCTTTGGCGAGCATTGTTTCGAGAACTTTCTGCGGCATAAAAAAAGTGTGTATTTGAGGAATAGATTCAGCTTAACTAAACAGAATTACTGTACAAAAATCTCATCGCAGGCGATCATTGGTTTTTTGCCGTCACGGTATCTCCACTCGGGCAACGACTTCAGGTTGGTGGCTGTGACCCTGATATACCTGGCTGTCTGTGATATTGTTTTAGATGCAAATTCTTTTACTGCAGCATCATAGTGCTCTGATACGAATGCTGATTTGAATTCGGCGACAGAATGGTAACTGGTACCATCGGCAGATAATTCGACATTGATGTTTTCGGGCAGAAATATCCAGTGCCTGGGGTCATCGAGAAAATGCATCCGTACACCTGAAATTTTTGTTGCTTTGCCGAGGTCTATTGTTGCTATCATTGGCACGCCATAGAAGCACAGCCAGTTGTAACTGTAGTCGAGGTAGCCCGGATTGCCATCAATGAGGGTGCGGTTGCCTTTGGCGGGGTAGTCTTCGGCAAACGGGTTTTGCAGAGACACTTTTGCATCGAGTGCCAGAGAGGGTGTTACTCCTTTTTTAAAAATACTGTTCCATTCAGCAAGGTATTCATCGGGTGTGCGGGCAGGGCCTGCTTCCGATAGTTCGGTTACGCCTGCTTTTTTGCAGTTGGCCACAAACTGTGTGACCTTTTCCTGCAGATTTGGTTTTACTGACCATTTGCCGGCATTGCCTTTTATGAAAATGCCGTGTTTCTCGATGCCGTAAAACTTTGCCTGCTGAAAGACAGTGTACTCCAGCGGTAACCTTGCACGCATAACACGGGTAGCCATTACCGGATTCCCTTCTACTGCCCCTTCAGCTTTATCAAAGAGGTTGCTGTATTGCTCCAGGAGTTCGGGAGTGAGGTAAGATTTCCATTCGTTGACGGGGTTGCCGTAGATGTCTAACTTACGTTTTGATGCAACCATTTTTTCCTGCAACAGATCGAAGTACTGCTGCAGATAAGGGGCTGCTTTGCCGTAGTAATCGCGGAAAAATTCGGAGGTGAGTTTTTTTACATCTGCTTTGTCATCCTCATATAGTTTGGCTAAGAGGTAGCTTTTTAGTTCAGCCCATTCGCTATAGGTATCACCACTGCCTTGTGAGAATATTCCTTTAACACCATGCTGTTTAAGATACTGTATGTTGGGCTGCAGGGTGCTGCAATTAGGGAACGGTGCGAGGTAGTTTGTGAACTGAGTGACATAATCCCAGATAAAGATATTGCCAGTTAGTTCGCCCCACGCTTTGAGCCCGTTGCGGAAAGCAGCGGCGGAGCCTTCTTCGGAGAGTGGCTTATCGCGGAAGGCATCTATATCACTGAGGAAGACAAACACATTAGAGGCAGGTTTCAACGAACGGGGTGCCTTCTGCGTATATCCGTATGCCAGGGTAGTAAACAATTTGTCGGGGAAGGCATTAGCAACTCTGTTGACAAACTTAATGAGGGAACCCGATGGGCTGCCTTGTTCGCGGTCGGTGGCTCTGCATGCATCACATTCGCAGTATCCGTTGTCATCGTTGGGGCTAATGGACCAGTAGATGGCATCGGGGTTCTTAGCCATTCTCTGTTTCAGATCGGCTACAACCAGTTTATAGACTGCTTCGTTAGAGAGACAGAGCTGGGAGGGCTGCCTTTTACCTTTTACGAGGGAAAAGTATTCGGGGTTGGTTTTGAAGAAGGTTTGTGCAGGGACGAGTTTATTGAACGAATGGCCCCATAGACCCCAGAGGTCATCGAGTTGCTGTAGCTGGCGCCATTCGAGGTATTCGGGATTGTGGGCGGCAGGGTAGTAGGCTTCGCGGTAGATAAAGGGAGGTACGTGCTCCTCATTTACACTGCCGGGAATACTGATACGGCGGGCGGTGGGAATGATTGGCGGATCGTTGCTAAGTTTTTTGCAATGGAGGTATTTCTCTGCAAAAAAATAAATACCGTAAATGATACGGTGGCCACTGCCAGCACAGAAGACCAGGTCTTTGCCATCGGCATAAACAAAATAACTTTCGGGTTGTTTTTTTCTGACCAGTGTTTTTTCTGCCTTGCCGGTGTTGCCAACAAATATTACTGATGACTTGCCCCGTTTTGCTTTTTCATCAATAACAGGGATTTCTGTGCCTGATACCTCTTTAATGAAATGCTGCAACAGCTGAGCTGCCTTTGCTTCTATTTTAGTGGGCGATGCAGGTGTAACAATAACGTAGTCAGAGCCTCCGTTGTCGGTGAGAACAAGTTCCTGCGCATTTCCGCTGCATGCATTGAGGGAGATGAGTGACAATAACAAAACATACAGCAGGTGCCTGTTCATAAATCTGCCAACTTTAAAATATATGCAAAGGTATTAAAAAAGCAACGCCCCCAAGGTGGGGGCGTTGTGTATGATAAAAAGGATCGTGCAATTAAAATTTGCGCAACAGCGTCACGAAGATGTCGAACTGGTTAACAAAAATACCGTTATACGCACCTGTTGTGGCGTCTATTTTCTCGCCGATCTTCTGATTGTACCATGTACCAAACAGACCGAGTGAAGTGCGGTAGTGGAACTGCTTCATGTACCCAGCGCCAGCACTAACGGTTGTATAATTAATGTTCTGGGTGAGGTTGTACAAACGGCTGAAGTCATCAGGGCCGGTACCGTAACCCAGTATTACAGACGCATAATCAGTATGCTTGTTCATGTAAAAACGGGACGTAAGAGTGGCAGAAATAAAGTTCTTGGTACTAAATGCACCGGTGTAGAAAGTGTTTTTGAACTGCGTATAGTATGCACGCAGGCCCATGTACATTTCTTTGTGTTCTTTAGAAATGCCCAGCATACCTGATGCAAATTCGCCGGAAGTGGAGTCAAAGTTTTCTGCTTTGAGGTAACGCCCACCTAAATCAACAGCCCATCCTTTCTTAAAATAGAAAGACAAAGTACCGGAAAACCTAAAAAGAGGGAATATACCGATATCAGAAATGCCTTTATTTCACCCGAAGTCTTTATGAGGGGCATATGAACCAGCCAGGTTTATACCAATTAGTTTAGCAATAGTATAGTTACCTTCCAGATCAAACTGGTAGCCGGTACCGGTTAATCGGCCAGCATAGTTAACCCTGGCAGCCAGAGAACCGTTTTTGAAATAACGGGTGTACTGCACGGTACCAATGTGGTTTGTATGGGACGCATTGGTATCAATGATCTTGGAATGCAGGTAGAAGAATCCGAATTCGTTTTTCAGCCTTCTGCTGTACAAGTATTCGGTATAGTCAACAACAGATGGGTCATTTGGTGTGATTTTGAGCAGGGAGTCAGCTGATTTCCATGCTTCGTTGTATTCGCCCTGATTTTCGTATACCTGTGCTTTTTTGAGCAGGAAGTAAGGATTGTTTGGGTACAACTGGCGGCCTTTCATTAACAGGGTCAGCGCCTCGTCGTACTTAGTCATATCAATTAGCAGATTGATGGTGTAATATAACGGCAGGGTATCCTTGGGTGCGACCTCGAGTGCTTTTTTGAGCCGGATTACTTATTAACATTCGTAAAAAATAAATTCGAAATGATATTTCATTGCAATGATTTTATTGTAATTTTATCCGTTATTTAAGTTATACATTATTTTTAGAAATTGCCAACCGAAATGAGTATTTCGGCTGTCTTTTTGTTCAGGAACACCTAAACAGGAACTTTTTTATAGCATATTTATATGAAAAGAGCATTACTTAATACCCTGCAGCGACTTATTTTTTCAGTATTGCTGATGCTGCTCAGCGTTCATTCTTTTGCATCGCACATAGTAGCCGCAGAACTCAGGTATAAGTGGGTAACCGGGCTTACTTACGAGGTAACAGTTTACCTGTACGGGGATTGCGGCCCTGCGAGCAGTGGTGCGTTCAGTACGCTGCCATCAAGTACGCCACAGGTGTGTGTGTATGACGGCCCAACACTGCAAACAGGAGCTGGTTTTCCGGTAAACTGTGCGATTCAGGCACCAGCAGCAGGTACAGAAGTGACTCCTGTATGCCCTGACTCGCTTGGATTCACACAATGTACCAGCACAACATACACACTGCCGGGTATCAAAAAATTTGTGTACAAAGGCACAGTAACACTCCCACGCACATCGGCCAACTGGAGGTTTGTGTATGGTGGTTATAACGGAGGGGGATCAGCCTCTGGCCGCGCTGCAGCAATCACTAATCTGTTCAGCCCGGGATCTACTATTATGCAGCTGATAGACACGCTTAATAACTCTGCAACAAATACAAGAGGCAACAACTCAAGCCCGGTACTTACGGTTGAGCCCATACCATTCTTTTGTTATCCCGGCCTTGATTGTTTCAATCCGGGAGCAGTGGACCTTTATGATGTAAGCCCCAGTGAGCCAGCAGGAGACAGCCTTGTGTTTTCTCTGATAGCTGCTACAAATGGCAGCGGCGGAACGGGTTGCCCGGCACCTGGAGGGCCGATATCGTATGTGAGTACTTTTTGCCCGCCGACTACACCCTGTACGGGGCAATACCCACTTAGTGTTGTGGACTGTACGCCAGCCAGCTGGTCGTTTGACCAGTTAACAGGCCAGCTATGTTTCAGCCCGATCGGGCCGCAGAGGTCTACAGTAGTTTACAATGTACGTGAGTTCAGGGATGACACTATTTCTGTGTCGCCAATGGTGGTAAACCATGTGCTGGTAGGAACGCTGCAAAGGGAAATGACGTTTCTTGTCAGGTCATGTACTCTTACTTACCCGACCAGCAAAATTGATTCGTTTACCGGGCCCGGCGACACAACAACTGGCGCGCACCATTTCTTCAGCTGTGCAAACTCCGGTTCTTTTGTGAATTATATTAACCCTAGTGAATCAGATACAACATTGCTGCTGACGGTGACTGCTACAGGTTTATCAGCAGGATTTGTGTTTGCGGTAACCGGCAATGGTACGAACCATCCGCATGCCACGCTGACTGGAAATACGGCGTTGATTATACCAGGCAACTATACCATTTACGTTACAACAACAGACAACCACTGCCCGCTGACGGGGTCGAAAACCATAGCGTATACATTTGACATCTTACCGGTGCCAACTATAAATGAGGTGACAACAGTTAATGCTACCTGCAGTGATAAAGCTTTGGTGAAAATTACTCCGGGAGGAACCGGAAAACCATGGACTATTAAACTCAGCCATAATCCGCCATGGGCGTTCCCATTGACGGATACGTTCCAGACATTCCTTTTTGACACTTCTGCTATTTTTGACAGCCTTTCTCCAGGCAAATATTATGCTACCATTTTCACTGCGGTGAGCAATAACTGTAATGTGGGCGATTCATTTTTTGTTGATACGCCGCATTTCAATATTACTGCATCACACGTAAACCCCAGCTACTGCGGTGCCAACGATGGGCATATTGTAATTAACGGATTAAATCCGGGGCGTATGGATACTGTACGTTTTAATTATCAGGGTGCTCCGCAACCCCCACAAGGGTTTGTGCCGAGTGCATTTGGGACAGATACCATATTCAGCCTGCTTGCCGGCACATACGATAATATTATAGTTCAGGAAGGTTACTGCTTCACCAACCCTGCGGGGCCGGTTACACTGACCAATCCGCCATTTATATGGCGAACGGTGACCACTAAGGATGCCACGAAGTGCGGATTCTGCGACGGCGTGGATACGTTGTTCGGCCTACACCCAGGGCAGCTTGATACCATTAAATACGATTTTGTACCTAAAGGAGGCGTTACTTCTTCGCCGTATTCCCTGAGCCATTTCATAACCAGTGACAGCATAGTTGCAATCACCGGGTTGTGTGCTGGTACCTACACCAATTTTGTGGTAAACACCGGAGGTGTGTGCAGCTATACTGTTCCCGGTCCGTTTGTGATTGATGCCCCCGGCATACTGGCAGATTATAGTTATGAGATACACTATGGCTGTAAAGCAGACACGGTATTCTTTACTAATCTTTCTCAGCCGGCTGCAGACCTGACCTACAGGTGGGAGTTTGGAGATGGTACTATTGAAACGTCTACGAACCCCAAGCACATTTTCTACAACACCAACACTACATATACGGTAAAGCTGTTTATTACCAATACTAAGTGTGTAGATAGCGTTAAAAAGGACATAACACTGAATAACTATGTTATATCCGGTTTTTCATTCACCCCTGATCCTTTTGTTTGCCAGTTGAGCCCAGTTACCTATACTAGTATGGCAACCGGAACCAATCTGTCGTATTTGTGGGATTTTGGAGACGGCAATACAGATATCGTGGCTAACCCAACACACAGCTATACCAATACCGGGCAGTATACAATTAAACTTATCGTAGCTGACCATGTGATACCAACTCCGACTTATTTCACGCCATGCTATGATACAGCGTATCATGTTATATCTGTGGACTCAATCAGTGCCCTTTCCATACTTGCTACTGATTCGGTCATCTGCCGTGGCCAGGAAATAACATTCAGGGGTGTGTATTCAAAACTGGGCGATACACTGACAACATGGACATTTGGAGACGGCAATGGAACAATAAATATGGATCCTATTTTACACTCGTATGATGGTGAAGGGCCGTTTACAGTTACATTGAACGTAAAATATCGTGCATGCCCAGAAAAGACAACGCAACGAGATATCAGGGTGTTTGGCATACCAAGTGTTTACCTTGGCCAGGATACATCGATATGCCCCGGAGGCATTCCGATTAAAGTACGGGATGACCGCAATGCGTCGAACCCATCAGCAAGATGGAAATGGAGCACCGGTGAAACCACATCATCTATTACAGTGGTGAAACCTGGCAGCTATTCGACAGTTGTAACCATTGATGGATGTTCTTCATCAGATACGATTGTAGTGAAAAGGGATTGTTATATGGAAGTTCCGAACGTGTTTACGCCAAATGGTGACGGAACCAATGACTTCTTCTTCCCACGCCAGTTGCTGACCAGAGGGTTGACATCATTCAAGATGGAGGTGTACAACCGCTGGGGACAGGTAGTATATTCATCGAACAGTATTGATGGCAGGGGATGGGATGGAAACTTCAATGACAAGCCACAACCTGAAGGAGTTTATGTATATCTGATTGAAGCTAAATTTAAAGACGGCCAGATGGAGACTCATCAGGGTAACGTGACATTATTGAGGTAACGGCGTCATACAATTTTGAAGGTTCAAAGCCGTTCTGTATACCGGAACGGTTTTGGCTTTTAATAATGTGGCGACGATAAAAAGGAAAGAAGAAGAAAAGGCGTCTAATAAGCCAAGGGCCGGGATGGGGCAAGAAGTTAGATTAAATCTGTTTTATTTTTTTGCGGATTGTAGGCGGAATAAATTTATTAGGGTTAAATTTCCAGGCTTTTTTGAGTTATGTTCAAAGTTTGATTGCCAGTTAGGCGTAAAATTGATGATATTGAAATGCTATAATCTTATATGAAAGCCCGGTTTTCTTACTTCAAACAAATGCTGGCGACGGTTTCGCTGGCTTTAATAAGCCTACCGGCATTGGCTAACCACCTGGTGGGGATGGACTTATTTTATACCTGGGTCAGCGGCAATACTTATAAAATAACTCTGATTGCCTATGGCGACTGCGGGTGTACCGGATGCGCATTTAGCGCATTGCCCAGTGCTTCGCCAGAGGTGTATATATATAATGGCAACACTTACATGGCTACAATACACCTGGCAATTGAGGCTCCAACTACAGGTGTAGAAGTTACGCCGGTTTGCCCGGCAGATGCTGCACTTACGCAGTGTACTAACCCCGCATTTGCGATACCCGGCATTAAAAAGTTTGTTTACTCGAATGTATATACGGTATCTGGTACTTCAGCTTACTGGAGATTTTTGTTTACCGGACAACTGGGCAGTTCGATTGCCGGGCGTGCAGTTTCGATCACCAATATTTCTGCAACACCGCTTACGTACACTCAGCTGATAGATACGCTGAACAATACAGTTACACACAATTCAAGCCCGACACTAACGAATGTACCAACGCCATTCTTTTGCCTGGACAATAATGATAACTACAATCCGGGAGCGATAGACCCAGACGGAGACAGCCTGATGTTTTATCTCGTGCCCGGCATGGCGGGAACTACCACAAGTGCGCCGGGCACGGCAGTTACTTACCTTGCAGGGTACAGTGCGACCAATCCGCTGGCAGTTACGACGATGTCGTTTGACCAGCATACCGGGCAGATTGCATTTCACCCCAACCTGCTGCAGCGGTCGCTGGTGGTTTACAACATACAGGAGTATCATGCAGGAGTATTCAGGGGTACGAGCCAGCGAGAGATGACCTTTCTCGTGCAGACTTGTACCAATATACCACCGACGGGCCAACTTAACTCTGCTACAGCTGGAGTTATAGATGACTCTACGCATTTTCACATATGCCAGAATTCGGGGCCGTTTTCGATTTATATGAATCCAACGGAGGCCGATACAACCAATAACATTACCGTGACTGCAACAGGGTTGCCGACAGGGCTTACTTTTACAACAACAGGAAACGGTACACGCCATCCGCACAGTACAATATCGTGGACATCTACAGGCGTAACCCCAGGCGTGTACACATTTTTTGTGACTTTTACGGACAATAACTGCCCGCTTTCTGGAACGCAAACAATAGCTTATACTATTACAATTGTATCTGCTCCTTTGGTTACTTATACGTTGCTGTCGCCGGCAAGTTGCACCAAGCAGGCGGCCATCAATATTGTACCAAGCGGTGGCGGCTCACCATGGACGATCAAAATATTTTTGCCGGGGGATACGTTGCAGTCATTTACCGGCGTAACTGGATCGTTTATTGACAGTATAACTCCGGGTACGTACACGATGCTCATATTCTCGACGGCGGCAAGATCGTGCCAGATGAGCATACCAGTGACTATTGCAGCACCAACACCAATATCACTGACACCGACATTTACCAATCCGAGTTACTGTGGTGCGAGTGACGGCACGATAAAGCTATACCACTTGCTGCCGGGAACGGTGGATACCATCAAATACCGGTTTAATGGAGTAGTGCAGCCGCTGGTGGTGAGTACCGTAGCTTTTGACAGTACGATAACGTTGACAGGGTTGCTGGGAGGGTCATATACCACTATTACAGCAACTTACGGGTATTGCGTTTCTCTGGCTGCGGGCCCCATCACGCTGGTTAATCCGCCGTTTACGATGCGCACGCTGTCGTCAGTTAATCCAGTATGGTGTGGTGTTTGCAATGGATCCATCACTTTGTATGGCCTGCACCCAGGCCAACTGGATACCATAAATTATACGCTGGGGGGAATAGCGCAGCCACCGGTGATACACTTTATAGGGCCGGACAGCCAAGTGGTTTTGACAGGACTGTGTGCAGGCAGTTACGATAACTTTATTGCAAAAACAGCGGGTGTGTGTGTCTCCAATCGCCTAGGCCCTGTGACGCTTAGTGTGCCACCATTTACGATGAGGGCACTGACTTCCACTAATCCTTCGTACTGTGGCCTATGTGATGGGGAGATAAAACTGTACGGGCTGCATCCGGGGGGCGTGGACACGATTACTTACACTAAATTTGGTATTGCGCAACCTCCATTCCCTGCTGTGGTAGGGCTGGACAGTATCATTACACTCACCGGGATGTGTGCAGGTACTTATGATAACTTCGTGGCTCACGCAGGATCATCATGCGTATCGAACAGGTTAGGGCCGGTGACGCTGACAGCACCTCCGTTTACCATGAGGTCACTGACTTTTACCAACCCTGACTACTGCGGTATATGCAATGGGACGATTACCATACACGGGCTGCACCCAGGAATGACAGATTCTATTCTGTTTACTCTGGGCGGAGTGCCACAGCCGCCGGTTGTACGATTTATAGGCACAGACAGCCAGGTAGTCCTGACTGGATTGTGCGCTGGAACGTATGCTAACTTTGTGGCGAGGACAGGCGGCGTATGTGTGTCTAACACACTTGGGCCGGTAACCCTTACAGTGCCGCCATTTACCATGCGGGCTATATCATCCACTAATCCGGATTACTGCGGCATATGCAACGGTACAATAACTTTATACGGACTGCACCCGGGAGAGAATGATACCATCAATTATACCTTGGGAGGGGTGCCTCAGGCACCTGTAGTGCATTTCATAGGGCCTGACAGCCAGGTGGTGATAACAGGGTTGTGTGCGGGAACTTATGCCAACTTTGTGGCCCGAACGGGAGGGGTTTGCGCATCTAACACGCTGGGCCCTGTGACGCTTACTGTGCCACCATTTACTATGCGGGCGTTATCACATACGAATCCGGATTATTGCGGCATCTGCAATGGTACGATCAAGTTGTACGGGCTGCATCCGGGCCAGACGGACACTATCAGTTATACGCTGAGCGGCGTGGCGCAGCCAGTAGTGACTGCTGTTATTCCGCCCGACAGTACGATTACCATTACGGGGCTGTGTGCAGGGGTGTATGATAATTTTGTAGCCCGGACAGGCGGCGTGTGTGTATCGAATTCGTTAGGGCCTGTGAACCTGACAGCCCCACCATTTACCATACGGACAGATACGTTCAAGAACCCGACCAAGTGCGGATTCTGTGATGGGGCGATTACAATTTTTGGTGTACATCCCGGACAGACAGATACGTTCAGTTACGATTTTAATGGAGTACCGCAGCCTGGATTCAGCTTTACGGTGCCGCCAGACAGTATTGTTGTTTTATCGGGGCTGTGTGAGGGAACTTATTCAAATATTGTTGCCAAAACTGCTGGAGTATGTATTTCCAATGCGCTGGGGCCGGTGCTGCTGAAAGCCCCGCCAATTATACCCGGATTTGATTTTGTAGTACATGAGGCGTGTGCGGGTGATACGCTGATCTGCACCAATACTTCGAGGCCTGCATCGGACCTGACGTATATATGGACGTTTGGTGACGGAGGGAGCAGTACGGCTACAGACCCGGTGCATGTATACCACAGCCCAGGCACATTCCCGATAAAACTGATCATTAACAACACCCGATGCATTGACAGCCTGACCAAGAATGTGACCATGAATAACCTGATTAATGCAGGGTTCACGGAGGTGCCAGACAGTTTCCTCTGCCAGGGCAAGCCGGTAGTATTTACCAATACATCGGCGGGGGTATCACTTACGTACAGGTGGCTGTTTGGCGATGGATATGAAGCTGTAACTACAGATGCAACGCATACCTACAAGAATACGGGTGTGTATAAAGTTTTGTTAGCGGTTACCAACTATGTGCCTTGCCACGATACAGCCAGCGCAGTGATCTCTGTGGATTCTATAAGTGCAGTGAGCATTAAAGTAACCGACAGCGTTATCTGCAAGTCGACCGGGATCACCTTTACCGGCAGGTATACCAGCATAGGGTTGAAAAGCGTGGTGTGGAACTTTGGCGATGGAGACTCGATAAGAAATGTGAACCCGATCATGCATGTGTTTGATGCGCCGGGGTACTATCCGGTAACGGTCTCAGCATATTACAGGGCGTGCCCGGATACGAGTGCCAGCAGGTTTGTGCGGATATTTGGCCAGCCAACTGTTTATCTCGGTGAGGATACATCCATTTGCCCGGGCGGCAACCCAATCATATTGTATGACAGGCAGAATTACAATAATCCGGATGCGGTTTTTAGATGGAGTACGGGGCAGACAGGAAGGGAGATTAAGGTGGTGGAACCAGGCCATTATTTTGTGAAAGTGAGTGTAGACGGATGCGAAGCGACAGATAGTGTAGTAGTGCTGAATGACTGTTACCTGAACATACCGAATGCGTTTACACCCAATGGCGATGGAAGCAATGATTATTTCATGCCGCGGAACTTACTTGCTAAAGGGCTGACCTCATTTAAGATGGAAATTTACAATCGCTGGGGGCAGCTGATATTTGCGACCAATAACATTGATGGCAGGGGCTGGGACGGCAAGTTTAACGACGTGCCACAGCCGGAGGGAGTGTATATCTTCACCATAGATGCTGAGTTTAAGGACGGGCAGAAGCAGAGCCATAAGGGTAATGTGACGTTGCTGAGGTAGCTCTATAGCCAATGATAGTTTAAATGCCTGCTACAAATGCGGGCATTTTATTTTCGGCAAGGTTAATGTCCGCTAAATTGCTGAAGTTTGCAGTGCCGGAATAAGAACAAATTCATGCAAGCCAGTGCTTACCAAATAATATTCAACAGCCAGTGAATTTTACCATACACAGCCCGTACCAACCTGCCGGAGACCAGCCAGAGGCGATACGCCAACTGAGTGAAGGGATCAGGAATGGGGAAAAATTTCAGACGCTGCTTGGGGTTACCGGATCGGGAAAGACATTTACTGTAGCCAATGTGATACAGGAGGTGCAGAAGCCTACACTGGTGCTGACACACAACAAGACTCTGGTGGCGCAGCTGTATGGTGAACTGAGGCAATTCTTTCCGGATAATGCTGTGGAGTATTTTGTGTCGTATTACGACTATTACCAGCCGGAGGCGTACATGCCGGTATCTAATACCTACATTGAAAAAGACCTTTCTATCAATGAAGAACTGGAGAAGCTGAGGCTGCGGGCAACATCGAGCCTGCTGAGCGGAAGGAGTGATATTATTGTAGTGGCATCGGTGTCGTGCATATACGGTATAGGCAACCCTGCAGAATATTCGAACAGTATCATCAGGTTTAAAAAAGGAGACAACATTGGAAGAAATCATTTTCTGCACCTGCTGGTGAACTCGCTGTACAACCGCAGCCAGGGTGATTTTACAAGAGGCACTTTCCGTGTGAACGGCGATACTGTGGATATTAACCTGCCGTATGTAGACTACGGATATAGAATTACTTTTTTTGGTGATGAGGTAGAGGAAATAGAAAGTTTTGAGCCAGACACAGGCAAGCGTATACTGAGGATGGATAATGCTGCTATTTTTCCAGCGAATCTGTACATAGCACCCAAGGATCAGATGACACAGATCATCTACGAGATACAGGATGAGATGAATGCGCAGGCAGAGTATTTCAAACGAATGGGGAAGTTTGTTGAGGCACAGCGAATCAAAGAGCGTGTGAGTTATGACCTGGAAATGATACAGGAACTGGGCTACTGCAGCGGCATAGAAAACTATTCACGTTTTCTGGACCGCAGAAAGCCGGGCGCAAGACCTTTTTGCCTGCTTGATTATTTTCCGGATGATTTCTTGTTGGTAGTAGATGAAAGCCATGTAACGATACCGCAGATCAGCGGTATGTATGGCGGTGACAGGTCGAGGAAGATGACGCTGGTTGATTTTGGGTTCAGGTTGCCATCGGCCCTGGACAACAGGCCGTTGAATTTTTATGAGTTTGAAACCAAATTATCGCAGGTGCTGTTTATCAGTGCTACGCCGGGAAAGTATGAACTGGAGCGGTGTGGCGGGGTAGTGACAGAGCAGATTGTTCGGCCGACCGGATTGCTAGAGCCACCAATAGAAGTGCGCCCAAGCATCAATCAGATAGATGACCTGCTGGATGAAACAGACAAGCGAATAAAAATGGGTGACCGTGTGCTGGTAACCACACTTACCAAGCGAATGGCTGAGGAACTGGACAAATACCTGAAGCGCATCAGTGTGAAATCGAAGTACATACATTCTGAGGTGGATACACTGGAACGCGTGGAGATACTAAGAGACCTAAGGCTGGGTAATATAGATGTGCTGGTGGGTGTGAACCTACTGCGGGAGGGGCTGGACCTGCCGGAAGTATCGCTGGTGGCCATACTTGATGCGGACAAGGAAGGGTTTTTGCGTGATGAGCGGTCGTTGACCCAGATGGCAGGGCGTGCTGCACGAAATGTGGCGGGACTGGTGATATTTTATGCTGACAAGATAACGGACAGCATGCGCCGCACGATGGACGAAACGAACCGGCGCAGGGAAAAGCAAATAGCCTACAATACACAGCATGGCATTACGCCAATGACCATCAAAAAGTCTGTGCAGGAAATCATGCTTCAGGGCTCTGTACTGGATATAAAAGGGTATGATGAAAATAATAGCTACGCTATTCAGGATGAGGCTGTATCGCTGGCAGCTGAGGAGGAGGTGACTTACAAAACACCGGCCCAGCTGGACAAGCTTATTTCACAGGCCAAAAAAGCTATGGACAAGGCGGCAAAAGATATGGATTTTATGGAGGCGGCCCGGCTAAGGGATCAGTTATTTGGGTTGCAGAAAGCAAAAGATGAGATGAAATAATTTGAAATCTTGCCAGAGAATATTATCTTACATTAAATTTTTGCGAATAAATAAGTTATTCCATTTTTTAGCAATTGAAAGTTAATCAAATCACGCACTGGCATGATATAATCTTGCGGTGAATAACCTGTTAGAAAAGCATACCAGAATTTTGTCAAAAACAACCTGTTTTAATATACAAATAAGGCGTTTTTTGTTTAAATTTGAAGATAATTTAGTTTAAAAAGAGAGAGAATGAAAAATATATTTACAAGGATTACCTGTTTGGCTATTGTCATAACAGCTTTCACCTATGTGAATCCTATCAAAGCACAAACGATTTTCACATTTGCTGGTACGGGTGTTTCCGGCTCAACCGGAGACGGCGGGGCTGCAACTGCGGCTCTGGTTGCGAGTTCATTTGGCACAGCCGTGGATGCATCCGGGAACGTATATATAGCAGATATTGTGAACAATACAGTGAGAAAAGTATCACCAACTGGTATCATTACCCTCTTTGCCGGAACAACCGGTGTAGCGTCATCAACGGGTGATGGCGGCAATGCGACAGCTGCAACACTTAACAACCCTCATGGCGTTGCAGTGGATGGTTCGGGCAATGTGTTCATTAGTGAGTATTCAGGCAACAGAATCAGAAAAGTAAATTCATCGGGAATCATCAGCACGTTTGCTGTAGGCGGTATCACAGCGCCTTCGGGACTGTGTGTGGATGGCGCGGGTAATCTGTATATAGCGAATCAGGGAAATTTCAAAGTGACAAAAGTGACTCCTGCAGGTGTTAAAACAACTTATGCGGGTACAGGCAGTTCAGGATATGCGGGTGACGGTGGCCCAGCAACTGCAGCAGACCTTGCCGGTGTAACAGGAGTAGCGATGGACCCATTTGGCAATCTATACATTGCAACCTATGATGACCCGCATATACGCGTTGTTGATTTTGCAGGCAACATCAACACTTTTGCAGGAAATGGAACTGTTGGGTTTGGAGGCGATGGGGGGGCTGCGTTATCTGCTTCATTTTCTGAGCCATACGGCTGTGCAGTGGATCGAGCAGGCAATGTGTATGTGGCTGACCCTACTGACAGGAGGATAAGGAAGATTGATATAGCAACAGGCAACATCAGTACTATTGTGGGAACCGGTTTAAGCCCGTATAATGGAGATAACATAGCCGCTACAGCTGCCAATGTCAATCCGAATCATGTAATTGTTGCACCTAGCGGTGACTTGTATATTACAGATGATTTCAGAATCAGAGTAGTTTCGAATTGCACAGGTGCACCGGGTGTAAGCCCGATTTCAGGCTTTTTAACAGTATGTGAATCTGCAACTATATTTTTGAGTGATACTGCACATGGTGGTGCATGGAGCAGTTCGAATTCCGGTGTGGCCTCAGTGGCACCCGGCGGACTCGTAACGGGTGTTTCTGCCGGCACAGCAGATATAACTTTCACTAAATCAAATGCCTGCGGATCAACAAGTGTTTCGGTTACGGTAACAGTCAACCCGTTGCCGGTTGTTGCGGGTATATCAGGCCTGGACAATGTTTGCGTTGGATCTCTTATAACTCTGACTGACCCGACACCTGGCGGCTCATGGGGTGTTACCACCGGGAAAGCGTCTGTTACTCCTGCGGGGATTGTGAGCGGTATTGCAGGAGGACTTGATACTATCATGTATACGTTATTCAATTCGTGCGGCAGTTCTTCGGCAGTATGGCCAGTTACAGTAAATCCGCTGGCATCAGCCGGGGTAATTTCCGGCCTGGTGAGTGTGTGTATCGGTTCAACCATCGTATTGACAGACCCGGTTCCGGGTGGTACATGGGGCGTGATGACCGGCAAAGCATCGGTAGCAGGAGGTATTGTAACAGGAATGACGCCGGGGCCTGATACCATAACGTATACAGTAACCAATGTGTGCGGAACAGCTACGGCAACAATGCCGGTAACAGTAACACTAACGCCTGATGCCGGTACAATTACGGGTTCATCGGTAGTGTGTGTTGGTTTTTCAACAACATTTAGCAATGCTACTCCTGGCGGCGTATTTTCAGCCAGTAACGGTAATGCGACTATCACATCAGGAGGTATACTGCTTGGTGTGACTCCTGGGCTTGATACAATCAGTTATACAGTGACGCTTCCTTGCGGAACGGGTGTATCCACATATGTTATTTCGGTGCAATCAACGCCAACAGCAGGTGTGGTAAGCGGGCCATCGGTAGTATGCGTGGGTTCCAATATTACGCTTACATCAACTGTGCCCGGCGGATTCTGGAATTATTCTAATACCAATGCTTCCGTTGTAGGTGGTGTTGTAACAGGTTTGGTAGCCGGCGTGGATACTATCATCTATACCGTGTTTAACGCATGTGGTGCCGCCTCTGTAAATTATCCTGTAACAATACTAGATTTTCCGGTTGCCGGTACCATTACCGGGCCTACATCAGTATGTGTGGGATCTTCAATAACGCTGACAGATGCAGCACCGGGAGGTTTTTGGAGTGCATCTAACCCTTCTGCCAGTGTGGTTGGCGGGCTTACATCGGGAATTACTGCAGGCATAGATACGATACGCTATTCCGTATCTAACCTGTGCGGCATAGCTACAGCGACTTATCCGATAAACGTGGTTGCATTGCCTGTTTCAGGAACCATTGTTGGGCCATCAGTAGTGTGCGAACTTGCAAGCGTATCACTTTCAGACCTTTCTCCAGGTGGTGTGTGGTCTACACGTGGCACACATGGCTCTATGACCGGTGGCATACTTAACGGACTGACTGCAGGGCTAGATACGGTTGTGTATACGGTAACCAATATCTGCGGCACCGCAGTGTCAACTTATCCTGTATCGGTAAACCCACTGCCACATGCAGGTGTAATTACCGGCCCCGCAACTGTGTGCCGTGGCGCTAATGTAACGCTGGGTGATACAGCACTAGCAGGAACCTGGAGTGAGTTTAATGGGCGTGCTACAGTGTTAGGCCCTGTTGTAACGGGTGTAACAGTTGGTACAGATACTATTTATTATACCGTGGTGAATTCGTGCGGAACTGCTGTGGCTAAAAGGCTGATTACAGTTACAGATGTGCCTGTAGTGCCTGCTATTACCGGTGCGAACCATACTGTATGCGTGGGCGCAACAATCACACTGGCAGACGCATTGCCAGGCGGAGTATGGGGAACAAGCAACGGATCGGCTTCAGTAACGGGTGGTATTGTTACCGGCCTCTCTACAGGCAATGTAGATATCAATTATACTGTAACCAATGCCTGCGGCTCAACTTCTGTAACTCAGACGGTTAATGTAATAACAGTGCCTGCTCCGAGTGCGATAGGAGGCAAAGATTCTGTTTGTCTGGACCAAATGACTACATTGTTTAACAGTGTAGGTGGTGGCAACTGGACAACATCAAATGACAACGCTCTGATAGATGCTACGGGAGTGGTTGTAGGAAACCATGTGGGGCTTGATACAATTACCTATACAGTAACGAACCAGTGCGGCACAGGTTTTGCTACAGTTGTTGTGACCATAGTGCCTGATGTAATCTGCTACCATGTAGGTGTGAACCCGGTTGAGGCGGCCACAACAGAATTGAAAGTGTTCCCTAACCCGAGTGAAGGATTCTTTACGCTGAATCTGGTTTCTGACATTAGTGAAACAGCTGACGTAACGATTACAAACATGATAGGTGAAACGGTGTACAGCTTCCAGGCGACTACAAATAAAGCAACCGATGTGAAACTGAATATACCATCAGGCATGTATTTCATCACGGCATCTGCCAATAGTGGAAAGTACACATCGAGGATAGTAATACAATAAGGCCAGGATATTAGCTTAAATGAAGCGGCCGCAGTTTTTCACAACTGCAGCCGCTTCTTTTTTTGTGTTTTGGTGTAACGGTGTTGAAAAAAAAGAACTACGCCCTATGCACTGGTGTACACATTGGCACCTGTACTTTGCTGCACTGAAACGCACTTTGGTTGTAGTAGTGCGTATCGTTTTCTGATAGCATTTAGAAGCAGGCAAATGGTGCAAATGATCATGGATGTGCTGCCAGGCTTAAAGGATTATATGATAAATTCTGCAATTACCGCCAGCGTAAATACTGCTGCGATAATAATTATTACCGTGTTCTGAATCAATCTGAGGCTGTTGGCCTGATTGGCAATTTCCTGAGACTGGCGGTTTGATTCGAGCGTGTTGATTGCACTCGAGTTGTAGTGCATATCTAAGTCGCTGAGGCTGTAGGCAGTGCCTGATTCCTGAGAGTAGTTAAATTTGCTCATATGCTGCGTTTTAGTGTGTGCGATTGTGATTACACTATTGCAAAACGCTTACCATAATTGTAAGAGATTGATAATCAATTATTTGTAAATTGGCATGGTTTAAAAAAGGCTGAAATATGGAAGTGTTTTCCGAATTTTGGAAGGGTGTACGTTTATTGTTTATGAGTCAACAGTTACATCCATTTGTATAAAAAATCAGTTTGCAGCAAATAAACGGCCACCATGCCACTGAAAAATGCTTGCAGATAAATCTGTAAGCTGATTAATTCAGTTGCCTACCTGGCTTTAGTTTTGAAGTAATTGTAGTTGAACTTCAGATGGCGGAAGAGGTAGCGGGAGGCGGCTATGAGCGCGTTATTGCTTTCGCGCCAGAAGTTGCGTTTAAAAGTTGAGGGTTCGTTGCTGGAGTTGACCTGATCGAGGAGGCTTTTGTGATCATCGTAAAATAGTGCTTTGCCTTTGTTTTTCAGGAAAGACATCATCATACCATATTCAGATACTTCGACATTAACACCTTCGGGATAGCGGCCAAATTTTTCAAGAAAATTACTGCGCCTCAGATGCGGATGGTCGCTGTAGGCATAGAACTTTTTATAGCCGGGATATAAAATACTGAAACGCATTTTTGAGAATCCGTTTCGAACAGGTGTGAGGTAGGGGTATTTGAAATAAGCGTAGAAGCGAACCATATCCAGATCAGGCCGCTCATTCATAAACTGCAGTGCCTCCTGCAGCTTAGGTGGGAATGGTGCCAGTGGCACAAAATCTTCCTGAATGTAGACAGTATAGGGTGTAGTAACGGCATCCTGACCTTTGTTGATGTTGTTGCCCAGCCCACGGTTCTTTGGTGTTTCAATCAGGCGGAAAGAAAACTTGCTGTGCAGTGTTTTTATATATGCTACATGCTCCGGTTTGCTGCCGTCGTCAGACACTACAATATCATCGAAATGGCAGTTCAGATTGCGGAAATTGGTAAGCAGCCTTTCCAGCGAGCGGCTGCGGTTATAATGTGTGATCAGTAAAGTAAGCCCGGGAAAATGATAAGCATCAATCATGGTATAAAAGTAGGTTTTTTATCAAAGACCGAAGTGCTTAAATTTCAATTGCCATGTACACTTGAGCCATTTGTACCTGAGGTAGAAAAAACGCAGGAATATAAATACCGGATTCATATTTTGCCTCCAGGTAGAACGTTTAAATGTGCTGGGTTCGTCGGGGGAGTTGAGGTGATCGAACAGCTCGGTATGGCGTACCTGCGCACGTTGCGGCCTGTGTATTGAACAACCTAATAAAAATACTAATGTGAATATAAATAGTGCTTTCATGTTTCCTACTGTTGATAGTACTTCTCTTTTATTTTAAGCTTTTAGAGGTCAAAATTGAAGGCAGCAGGCTGGAAATAGGGCCTGTAACTGTGGCACATCTTTTGAAGCGAGGTATGCAGCACGCTATTTTTTTTACTGAGTAATACTGGCAGCTGAATTATTATTGCCATGCAGTGCTTTTCATGATAATGCAACTTTTTTTTGTTATATAAAAATCGCAACCACCACCAGTAATGTTAGGATTGTGACCCTTTTTAATATACCATATATAATATGAGCCTGTGTCGTCATCCCATACGGTTGTATGCCGGTCATATAATGAAAGGTTGACCCCATAATTTAAAAGATATCTGTCAGCAACGCTATCCGCAATTTCCATATTGCATTTAGAAAGGGGCACCTGTGAAGGCTCCTTATAGATACGGCAACCTGACAATGTGAGCAATAATAATGGCAGTAGTTTATTCATGGTTATTTACTGATTTCTGAGGGTGATGCCTAGCGCGGGTTACAGGCAGGAATAGACCAGCAACGACTGGAGTGACTCATATCAAATGTATTCTTTTATTCTTTATATATACTGTATGAAGTTATAAAAAAAGCACCCCGTTTCTGAGGTGCCTGTTTGAGGCTTGCGCCCAATTTTATTGTTGTTTTGAATTTTCGCTCTTAGTGAGTGAGGTGTTTTTCTTTCTGGCGTTTTACCTGATTAACCAAAGAACTGAAGGCTACATCAAAAGACTCTTCAAAATTTTTGCTTTGGTGTTTTACAAAGTAAGAATGCTTGGGTACATGCACTTTTATTTCGGCTACTTTGTCGCGCACCTGGTGTGAGTTATTGTCGAGTTTGAGGTAAACCTCGGCACCTATTATTTTATCGTGGAAAGTTTTGAGTTTCTCGATCTTGGCATTTACATGTTCAATAAGTTTGCTGTCTGCGTCGAAATGCACTGTCTGAATCTTAACGTTCATATTTTGCTGTTTTATTGTGAATAAATATCACCCGCGAGGATGACTTTGTTTATGTATCTCTTTTAATTTACCAATATTATTGTGCGTGTACACCTGGGTAGCGGCAAGGCTGCTGTGGCCCAGGAGGTCTTTAATAGCTTGTATGTTGGCGCCATTATTGAGCAGATGCGTAGCAAAGGTATGGCGCAATACGTGCGGGCTTTTTTTCTGTAAAGTAGTACTCTGAGCCATGTACCGGGTAACAGTACGGTATATATAGCCTGCATAGAGCGGTTCGCCTGATTCAAGATTGAACAGGTACTGATCGTTGTATACTTCCAGTTTCTTTTTCTCTGTAATATAATCGCGGAGATCATCGAGCATTGCGGGGCTAACGGGTATGAGCCGTTCTTTATTGCCCTTGCCCAGTATACGTATCTGGCGCAGGCTCCATTCTATATCATTTTCCTTGAGCTGCAATAATTCACTGCGGCGTATACCTGTAGCGTAAAACAGCTCGCAGATAAGCCGGTCGGTAAAGCCTTTGAAGCCCTCATCATATGCCACTTCATTGAGCAGATGGCCGGACTCGGATTCCTTAAGAAACACAGGCAACCGCTCAGGCAACCGCTGTGCGTGGAGCTGCCTCACCGGGTTTTTGTCGGCAAAGCCGTGTTTTAATAAGTATTTATAATATGAATTAAGGCTCGAAATCTTGCGGTTGATGGTACGAGCAGTATGTTTTACCCCTTTCATGCCGGCCAGCCAGCCCCTGATATGGAAATGGGTGACGATTTTCAGTTCTCTAATGCCGAATTCTGAAGACAGGTAATCGCGGAATTGCTCAATATCGTGCTGGTAAGCCGTAAGTGTATGAGCAGAATAACGTTTTTCAAACCGTAGGAACTGTAAAAAATCTATGAGCCGTTCGTCAAACATATAAAACCCGCTATTGTAAATTTACGAATTTACAATAGCGGGAACAAATATATTTTTATGCAACCTGAAGATTATTCTCCAGCGGCACCGTTAGCCATCTGCTGCTTGTAAACAGCTTTCAGCACTTCGGTTCTGCGGCGAATAGAAGGTTTTGTAAACGACTGGCGTTCGCGAAGCTGGTTCAGTACACGAGATTTCTCGTATTTCTTCTTATACTTTTTGAGCGCCTTGTCAATGTTTTCGCAATCTTTTGAATCTATTATCAGCATGTTAAAAACCCCTTTTGGTCTTTGGGGAGTGCAAAGGTAGTATTTTATCTCATTTGAGCAAAAATAATTTCAGAAAACAATGGAAGCCCTTCCCGTCCTCCCCGAAAGGGACGTGAAGCATCCGAAAAGCCGGTCCGATTTGGATAATTGTTCAGGGATTATGGGATATCTGCGGCTTTTTGCGGCGATGTATGGTTTTTTTGTTGTAGTCATCTGACAGTACACTCACGTTGCCGTCTACTTCCAGTACCACCAGATTGGCATCTTCGATTTCCTGCACACCATGCTCACGTACAACCATTTCTACTTCCTCTTTGTTCATCTTAGCCTGCGCCAGCCCTTTTTTGAGCAGTTTGCCATCAACAACCAGTACAATTTTTTCGCCCTCCATAGCCTCGCTGAATTTCTTAGACCTGAGCAGGAAGTAACGGAAAATGGCATTGCAAATAAACAGGCCGAGTGCAGCAACAATACCTCCCATAAGCGAGGTATCCTGACCCACCATTGCATTCTGCACTGAATTGCTGATGAGGAGGATGAACACGAGGTCAGTGATGGACAACAGGGACAATTCTTTTTTGCCGAACAGGCGTATGGCAATGACTATAAACAAATAAATAGCGACAGACCTGAGGCAGATGATGAGGTAAGGATAAATAACGGGCATGAAAATAATTTGCAGTAAAAGTAAAACAACTAATCAATGTTGCTTATTTCAATACACCTGAATCTTATAGGTGGTAATGATCCGCCTGATGCGCTTTTTGATAAGGGCATTGTATTTTTTGCTCAGTACGCCATTTTTCTCCAGCACCATCCGCGCTTTTTCCATTTCGAATGCGGCATTGCGGGCTTCTTCTGTGGTGGCGTAGATAACTTTTTCCATGTGGAGTAAAAATAGGTTATTTTGACCTATTGTCTATTGCTGTGTATATCTGTTGGTTGGGCATTTGGAGCAGAGGGGCTGAAGTTTCAAACCTCAACATGTCATGGTTCGGCAGGCTCACCATGACAAGGTCCGGCAGGCTCACCATGACACGGCCAGGATCATTGCCAATCGTTAGGTATCTCTGTTAGATTGGGACAGGGGGGCAAGTGAGCTGAAGTTTCAAACCTCAACATGTCATGGTTCGGCAAGCTCACCACGACAAGGCCAAGCTCGCCATGGCAAGGTTCGGCAAGCTCACCATGACAAGGCCCGGCAAGCTGACCATGACAATGTTCAGAAATATGGGAACAAAAAAAGGTGAGCAATTAATTGCTGCACCCCGATGGGATACCTGAAAAAGCAATGATGATAACTACTACAAAGCTCAGACTCCTAAAGGAGTCTTTAATCCGGATTACTGAACCTTTTATCGGTGATAAAAGATGAATCAGTGAGTGTGTGCAGAAAGGCGATGATGGCTTGTTTATCGGCTGAGGAGAGGCGGCCGATTTCGTACATTTCTTTGGCAGTATTTGGTGCAAATTTTTTTGGATTCGCGTAGTGGCCCAGGACTTCATTCAGGGTATTGAAACGGCCATCGTGCATGTAGGGCGGGGTAAGCGCAATATTGCGGAGTGAGGGTACTTTGAACTTGTATTCATCGAACTGCAGGCCTGTGATGGTGGCGCGGCCTTTGTCGTGCAGTGCCGAATCTGGTACCAGTCCGTTATTGCGGTAGCGGTTGTCGGTGAAGAGCGGCTCGTGGTGGCAATTGGCGCATTTGTCGCGGAAGAGCTGCAATCCTTTTTCTTCCTGGGTGGTGAAAGTGCCTTTATGGTTTACAAAATGGTCGTAGCGGGAGTTGGCAGAGATCATAAGGCCTATGAACTGTGCTAATGCTTTTAACATCCGTTCGGAACTGATAACAGTATCGCCGAATGCAGTGCTGAAGCTTTCCCTGTATGTGCTGCTGCGATGCAGTTTTCTGATAACAGAAGCCATGGTTTCGTCCATTTCCACGTGATTAGTTATGGGGCTGATGGGCTGCACTTCGAGGTGGTTCACACCGCCGTCCCACATAAAGCTGGTGTTCCAGATTAGGTTTTGCAGGGCGGGTGCATTACGAGTGCCGGTGAGGCCGCTGATGCCACGGCTCAGCGCCAACGGTGCGTCGCTGAAGACAGCTGCCTGCTTGTGGCAGGTGCCGCAACTAATGTTGCTGTCTTTGGAGAGTATGGGGTCGTAAAAGAGTTTTCTGCCCAAGCTGAAGAGCAATGGATTGGGGTCGTTGTTGCTGAAATTATAAACAGGTGTGGGGAAACCTTTTGGTATTTTTAAGGTAACCTGTTCGGCAGTAACGGCCTCTGTGGAGCGGTGTGCTACAAAGCTGAAAAGCAGTGCGCAAAGCAGGATTGCGGATATAGTAATCAGGCGCTTTTTCATCTGATTTTCGAAACAGAAAACATATCAGCATAGTTATCTGCTATGGTAGTTGCATTGTGGAAATCGGTGACAGAGGATAGCTTGGAGAAATCTAAGGTATTCGGGGATTTAAGAATCTCGGCGGCATCGGTTTTGAGCACCAGTTCCTTGTCTGTGCCAACAGTTAACGCTCGGGGAAACTGCAGCGACACGGTGCGGATGCAGTTGGTGGGTTGCTGGTAGCCACCAATGTGGTATTCGAACAAATGGCCCGGTGATTTTGAAGCTGCGGCTTTTCCTTCCAGTTTCAGAAATATGTAGCCGGTATTCCATGCCCAGAACATGGCATTAACAGGATCGAGCGCTCCAGACTGTGCGCCACTGCAATTGTGCAGGCTGTCTACACCGATTATGAAATCTATGCCTGTAAATTGTGAGGTTGGGATATCAGAGAGTGTAATGGTTTTGGAATCAGGTTCGTCTTCATTGATCAGGAAGTATTGATCTACCGGGACCAGGCTGCCGTCGGTTTTATGGAGATGAATATTGCTGATGTAATACTTGAATTTTGTGATGGTAAAGGGTTGTCTGAGCTCGTTTTTATACTGAACGGTATCGAGTGCAAGGGGGATGTTGCCCACAAGGTGTTTAAAGGTAATGGTGAGGCTGCCATGTTGCTGCGGGATACGTTTAAAACCCACAATTAAAACGCAGCAGGTAAGACAAATGGCTAAAAAGGCGGCTTTTCTCAAAAAGGTGATTTTTTGGCAAAGCTATAGCCTTTTTGCTGCAATAGCCTCTGAGAGCGGGGAGAGGTTGAACTTCGTTTTCGCATGCGTAGGGTAGCAGAATGATAGAGAAAAGTGATTCTGGCATATTTTTTGGCTTATTTGCCTATTGAGGGCCTGCGCTACTTTGTGCATGGGATAATATTTATTAAATTACATGCTAGTATTGAATAAAATTATTATAAAACGAGTTGTTTATGAGGAAATTGTGCCTGCGCGTGCCTGAGAGCATGGGCTTCGTTATTGGGTTATTGTTGTTTGCGGGATTCAGTGCTTTTGGGCAGCAACAAGACAAAGTACAGTCCATTACAAGAAATGAAGGGGATCAGACGCCAACTTCTATTTCTTTTCTGCCCAGTGCCGGATGGAAAGAAGATCAGGCGGCTGAGCTGTTTAGCAAATACCTGGGAGTGGATGGTTTAAACACTATGATGCAGCTGCAGTACCGTACCACAACGAAGGCGGGGGTTACTACCCAGCGTTACAACCAGTATTTTAAAGGTGTTAAAGTGGCCTATGCCAGTTATGCGCTGACCTCTAAAAACGGGGCGGTAACCTTTATGACCGGGAACTACTACCAGATGAACCCTATGCTGAGCATGGTGCCAGCTATGGATGAGCGGTCGGCTTTTGCCAAGGCCATAGAATTTGTGGGTGCTGGCAAATATATGTGGGAGGACCCAATGGAAGAGCGCCGGATAAAAATGATGTATCACAAACCGGACACCACCTTTATGCCTAAGGGAGTATTGATGTTTGTGGAAGATTTCAGGGCAGCAACGCCCGACAGGAAACTGCACCTTGCATGGATGTTTAATGTATATGCACAACAACCGCTGAGCAGGCAGGAGATATATATAGACGCGGTTACAGGAAAAGTGCTGCTGGCCAACTCGCTGATCAAACATACGGCAGCTACGGGGCGCACCAAGTACAGTTCGTTTGTAGCATTTCAGACCAGCGATATCGGTACTACTTTTGAACTGTATGACTCCACCCGCGGATCGGGGATACACACACTGAATATGAATAATGGCAGCAGCTATGGCGCAGCTACTGAATACACCAGTGTTACCAACACCTGGCCACTGGCAGCAGCAGATACCATAGCACTGGACGCACACTGGGCGGCAGAGATAGTTTATGACTACTGGAATACAGTTCAGGGCAGGCTGAGCTATGACAATCTGGACGGGATACTGCTGCAATATGTGCATTACCAGTCGGGATTTAACAATGCATTCTGGGACGGAACTGAGATGACTTATGGCGATGGTACAGGTTGTGGTAGCGGTTTTACACCACTTGCCAGCCTGGATGTTACGGGCCATGAAATTGGCCATGGCGTATGCCAGTATACCGCCAATCTGGTGTATGCCAGAGAATCTGGCGCTATGAATGAGTCGTTTAGCGACTGCTGGGGTGCTACTATTGAAGCATGGGCCGATCCACATGAAATTGATGCAGTTTCCAAAGTAACCTGGTCGATAGGCGAAGAAATTAAATGCGGTAACCCACTACGCAGGATGGATTTTCCGAAGCTGAAGAGCGATCCGGATACGTATGGCGGCACTTATTGGGTGAATCAGGTGGGTTGTGTGCCCAGCGGTGGCAATGATGAGTGCGGCGTACACACCAACAGCGGAGTGATGAACAAATGGTATTACCTTGTGGTGCAGGGTGGCTCAGGAACCAATGATTCTAGCCATGCATACAGCGTAACCGGTATAGGGTTTACCCAGGGTGCAGATATACTGTACCAGACAGAACTGGCACTGTCGAGCACGGCAGACTATAACCTGATGCGTACAACATCTATCGCAACTGCAAGTACATTGTACGGACCATGTTCGCAGGCGGTGATCACTGTAACCAAGGCGTGGTATGCGGTGGGGGTTGGGCCCGACTATGTGCCCTATCCGGCTAACATTACGGGTGTAAACAATATCTGCGTGGGTGGAACATCCACCTTATCTGATGCGACACCTGGCGGAACATGGTCGAGCAGTTTTCCTTTGATTGCTACAATCAGCAGCGGAGGATTATTGTCGGGTCTGACACCGGGTATTGACACCATTACCTACACAGTAGGCGCAGGCTGTGATGCAAAGACACTGGTTACCGTTAATGCTTATCCAACTGCTGTAATAGCTCCGGCTCCGTCTGCCGTTTTGTGTTCGGGCAGTACAGTGCTGCTGACAGCAACATCAGGCGCTGGATATTTGTATCAGTGGAAGCTGGGCGGTTCAAATATTGCAGGTGCAACCACAACTACCTATACGGCCAATACAGCCGGAAACTATACTATTGTTGAAACGAATTCGGCAGGATGTTCAACAACATCGTTGATTACTACTGTGAATGTTGTTGCACTACCTGTTGCAACCATTACGCCGTCATCTTCAACGACTTTCTGTTCGGGTGGGAGCGTAGTGCTGAATGCAACTGCGGGAGCCGGTTATACTTACCAGTGGTTTGAAAGCGGTGTGCCAATAGCAGGGGAAACATCGATCAGCTATACCGCCAGCCTTGCGGGCAATTATACAGTACAGATCACCAATGCATCAGGTTGCAGCAACACATCTGCAGTAACTGCTGTAGTGGTGAATCCATTGCCGGCTGCGATTACCGGCACTAATCTGCTGTGCGTTACATTGACAACCACACTCAGTGATGCATCAGGGCCGGGCGTGTGGAGCAGCGGTTCCACAGGTATAGCCACAGTGGGGTCGCTGAGCGGAATTGTAACAGGAACCGGAGCGGGCTCAGCCAATATAACATATACACTGGGTACAGGGTGTTATACAGTTACAACAGTAACAGTAAACCCGCTGCCTGTGGCGATAACAGGTGTGCCAAACGTATGCCAGGGACTGACAACACTGCTGACAGAAACAGTACCCGGAGGTACGTGGAGCAGCAGTAATATTGGTATTGCAACTGTAGGAGTTGGTACAGGCGTGGTAACAGGAGTAGGGGCAGGAACTGCCACCATCAGTTATACGATGGGAGCGGGCTGTTTTTCAGTTTATGCTGTTACTGTAAATCCGCTGCCTGCGGCTATTACCGGTACACTTGCAGTTTGTGCAGGATCGGTAACATTGTTGAGTGATGTGACGCCGGGTGGTGCGTGGAGCAGCAGTTTGCCGGCTGTAGCTACAGTAGGTTCTACAGGTGCTGTAACAGGCGCAACTGCGGGCACAACTACTATTGTTTACACCCTGCCCACAGGATGTACTGCGAGCGCGGTGGTCACTGTTAATACTGTTTCTGCTGGACCGATCGGAGGAGCGTCATCTGTGTGCATAGGGCAGAGTGCTACACTCTACGATGCAACACCTGGAGGCATTTGGAGTAGCGGCAGCCCGGGCATAGCGTCTATAGGCAGCCTGGGTGTGGTTAATGGCCTGGCTGTGGGAACAGCAGGTATAACCTATACTGTTACCAATCCGTGTGGCACCGCCACGGCAATTTCTGTAATTACCGTGAATCCGCTGCCTGCTGTGTCGGCGATTTCCGGGTCATTGTCTATATGCAGCGGATCGTCAACAACGCTTACAGATGCCACGCCCGGAGGTGTGTGGTCGAGCGTAACACCATCGGTAGCAACGATCAGCGGCACCGGTGTGGTGTCGGCGCTTACAGTAGGTACAACGATTATCAATTATGATGTGACTAGCCTGGCTGGGTGCGTAGGCAGAGCCAGTGCAACATTTAATGTTTTTTCTCCTTTCCCGGCGGTCGTAACACCATCAGGAACAGTGAATCTATGCCTGGGTGCAAGTGTATTGCTCACTGCGTCTACCGGTACCGGATATACTTATGTATGGAAGAAGAACGGAACCACGATTGCGGGTGCGGTGGGAAGCACCTACCGTGTATCAACAACAGGAGATTATACAGTGGTAATTTCAATGCCCGGGGGCTGCAATTCGGAATCTGCTCCTACTACAGTAATCGTCAATCCAACGCCGGTAGTAGTACCGGTAGTTAACGTTTCGGCTGTACCCGGATTTATTTTCTGCACTACAACAGCGCCAAGTACCTATACAGCATCATCGTTGTACGGTGGAACTGCTCCTGTTTATGACTGGTATGTGAATGGTGCCTCTGTTGGCAGCGGAAATACTTACAGTTATACGCCGACTGCAGGAGATGTTGTGAAATGTGTACTCACCAGCAACGATGTTTGTGCATTCCCAACTACTGCTGTAAGGATAGATACGGTAATTATTGGTGCATTGCGTACCCCTGCTGTGAGCATTACAACCACACATGGCACAGTATGTGCAGGAGATACTGTGACTTACAATGCAGTGCCGGTGTATGGAGGCAGCGCGCCAATTTACTCATGGTCGCTGAACGGAGTGAGTGTAGGCGGCGGTGCGTCTTTCAGGTATGCGCCATCAAACGGGGATATACTCAGGTGTACTATGGTGAGCAGTTATCCGTGCGTAACAACAAGTACGGTTACAAGTAATACCTATAAAGTGACAGTGCAGGCGATGATACCCAATGGCATCAATATCTATGTGAGCCATTCCGGTATTCCAGCCGGTTATGTTGACTCCTTTACTGCTGTTGCTCCGTATGGCGGATCATCACCTGCGTATCAGTGGCGTGTTAACGGCAGCCCAGTAACAGGAGCAACGAACTCCTACTATGTTACAAATGCCCTGAGGGATGGGGACCGAGTGAGCTGTGAAGTAACCAGCAGTAATCCATGTGTGTATCCGCGTACAGAGCTGAGCAGAGACATAAAAATCAGGGTATATGGAGTGGGTGTAACAAATATCAATAGAACCGGATTTGGTGTTCGTATTATACCCAATCCTAACAAAGGAGATTTTACCATTGCTGGCACTCTGGAAGATTTGAGCGAACACAATGTGCAGATCAGTATTACAGACATGCTGGGGCAGGTGGTTACTACAACCACCGCAACGGCCAATGCAGGTTCGTTCTCCACGCAGATATTTATGTCGGGTAAAATTGCTTCGGGGGTTTATCTGGTGAACGTAACAACCGGTACTGAGCATCAGGTACTACAGTTGCTGCTGGAAAAGTAAACGGCACGATTTTTTTGAAAGTCAGGGCATGGAAAGGGCCCTGACTTTTTTTTGCACAATCAATATCTGAGAAAGTTTAAAGCGAATAATTGTATTTTTTTTAAAGGCATTTAAACAGGCGGAGTGCCAAGTTGTCAAACGAAGAACCTGCTTTGTTTATATAGTAATTAATTTTAACTTTGGGCAAAATTTGAGTAATGAGAAAAGGTTTATTTTATCCGGTACTTTTTGGTTTATCGCTTTTGTTGTCACTAAGATCGGGGGCACAGACCAGGGAGACCGGAAGAGAATCGGCGATGTCGTCAATTGACTTTACGGTACTGGCCAATTATTATCTGACCCATCCGGATCCTTTCAGGATTCGTGAAACCGAAAATGAGTCGGATGTACCTACCGGTATCCGCCCTGCGATAACTGATACCACGCTCATACACGGCCGGACTACAACCACTACGCACCATTCTTATCTGGGGCTTTCGCTGTTGCCGGTTTCTCCAACACCAACAGACACGTTTGAAGCAACACTTGACAACGGAACTTCGATTCCTCCGGATACACATGGTGCCGTTGACTCCAATTATTGTGTTACAGCTATCAATACATCAGTGCATATTCAAACAAGGGCAGGAGCGAATGTATCATCCGTTTCCCTGAACAGCTTTTTTTCTTCACTGGTTTCTGGCGGAACTTTTGACCCGCGCGTACATTATGACCCTTATTACCACAGGTGGATACTGGTTGCGGATGTAGATGGTAATTTGTCTACTTCAGCATTGCTTATTGCAGTATCAAAAACCAGCAATCCAACAGGTGGCTGGTGGATGTATAAAGTGCCAATTGCAGCTTCTGGATATTGGCTTGATTATCCGGATGTAGGGTTTAATAAGAAATGGCTGGTAATAACAGGTAACCTGTTTGGTATTCCTACAGGTTACGGTGGCTGTAAAATTTATGCATTCAATTATGCCAGCCTGATGTCGGGTGCAGGTGCTCCCTACTCAGCATTTACACAAACCAGTTCACAGTGTATCTGCCCAACAATTACGTATGACGCAACGCTGGAGAACATTTTTTGTGTAGAGACCTGGAACGGCACTGCAGGGGGCGGAGGCCAGCTCAGGCTTTCAAAAATTACCGGCGCAGTAGGTTCTGAAGCTTATTCGATTGTTGGTTTCCCTACGTCTACCGGCTTAAGGTGGCAGAGCTCAGGTGCTGGCGGTGCGGATTTTGCACCGCAGCTGGGTACAACTAACAAAGTGCAAACAAATGATGACAGGATATTCTCCGCAGAGTATATTAACAACAGAATATGGACATCGCATGTTTCGTTCTTCCCGGCTACAGGCTCGCCAACAAGAAGCTCGGCTATGTGGTGGCAGATAGATACACTGGCTAACCCCGTACAGATAGGATTGATTGATGACCCGACCAACACTAATTTCTATGCATTTCCTTCAATTGCAGCCAACTCAAATAATGATGCGCTGATTGGTTTTTCCCAAATGTCAGCTACAACATATCCGAGTGCGGCTTATGCACTGCATCTGCATACAGACCCGGTAGATTCTACCAGGCCGTCGTTTGTTTACAGGCATGGCCAGAACAGGTATTACAAGATATTCAGCGGCACAGACAACCGCTGGGGAGACTACTCCAATACCATGATAGACCCGCTCAACTTCAATGATTTCTGGACCATTCAGGAAGCGAGTGCATCAGCTTTGAATACCTGGGATACATGGTGGGCATATGTGAATATGTGCAACATTACAGCGACTATTACCGCAGGTGGGCCTCTGAGCTTTTGTGCAGGAGGCAGTGTGGTGTTGAATGCTACTACGGGTACAGGGTACACTTATCAGTGGAAACTGGGAGGTGTAAACATAGCCGGAGCGACAGGCTCATCTTACACAGCTACTGCCAGCGGCAGCTATACAGTGGTAATTACCAGCAGCACCTGCAGTGCGACATCGGGAGCTACAGTGGTTACTGTAAATCCGCTGCCCAACCCTATAACAGGAACACTGACAGTGTGCCCCGGCACTACAACTACATTGAGTGACCTTTCAGGCGGCGGTACGTGGACCAGCGGTACGCCCGGCGTGGCAACAGTAGTAGGTGGCACGGGTGTGGTTACTGGTGTGAGCCTGGGTGTTGTAACTATAAGTTATACACTGCTGACCGGTTGCTCAACCTCAACAATTGTGACGGTTAATGCAGCACCTGCTGCATCTATTACACCGGGCGGGCCAACCACATTCTGCACAGGCGGCAGTGTGGTGCTGAGTGCGCCATCAGGTGCAGGCCTGACCTATCAGTGGAAGCTGGGCGGCACGGCCATAGGCGGGGCAACCAATATATCTTATACGGCTACAGCAGGTGGGAACTATACAGTTGTTGTAACCAACGCATCAGGATGCAGTACAACATCAGGAATTACAGTCGTTACTGTTACCGTGGGGCCGGGAGCCACCATTACGCCTGCCGGGCCAACCACATTCTGTGCCCCTGGCAGCGTGGTACTCAACGCGAATACCGGATCTGGCCTGACTTATCAGTGGCAGATAGGAGGTGTAAATATTCCGGGTGCAACAGGTTCGGCATTTACTGCCACAGCGAGTGGCAACTATACTGTTATTGTAGCATCGGGCCCGTGTGTTGCTACCTCATCTGCGGTTACTGTAACTGTTAACTCAGCGTCTGCCGGAACGATAACCGGAGCAAGTGCGGTTTGTATAGGCCAGACAATTACTCTAGCAGATGCGACAACCGGCGGTACCTGGAGCAGCAGCAACCCTGCGCTGGCAACAGTCAATTCATTTGGTGTAGTGACAGGCCTTGCAACCGGCGTTGTGACCATCACGTACACAGTAGTGAATGTGTGTGGTACCGGTACAACAACCCACACAGTAAATGTAAGCGCAGGCATAGCAGTAGCACCTATAACCGGAACACTGAGTGTGTGCAGCGGTGGCACAACAGCGCTGGCCTGTACGACACCATCGGGTGTATGGAGCAGCAGCAATACTTCCATCGCAACAATCGGATCTTTAACAGGTGTAGCTACTGGTATTGTTGCAGGCACGGCTACAATTTCTTACAGTGTTACCAACTTGTCGGGCTGCGTAACCAGCAGCACGGCTACACTGACGGTGAATTCGACTTTTAGTGCAAGCATTACTCCTGCCGGGCCAACAACCTTCTGCACTGGTGCGTCAGTTATACTTAATGCTACTACAGGTGCCGGATATACTTTTGTATGGAAGCGGAACGGTACTACGATACCCGGAGCGGTTTCTGCATCTTATACCGCAACCCTCGCTGGCAACTACACTGTTGTTGTTACATTGCCGGGCGGGTGTAATACAACTACAGCGCCTGTAACAGTGACGGTAAACCCAAGTTCTATAGTAACACCGGCGGTTTCGATTTCTGCAGTGCCGGGCATATTGTTCTGTATGGCTACTTCGCCGGCTACATTCACTGCCAGTGCGTTTGCAGGAGGCCCAACGCCTGCATATCAGTGGCTGATCAATGGTGCTGCTTCAGGCACTGGCAGTACTTACTCGTATACGCCTGCAGTGGGCGATATTGTAACATGCGTGCTTACGAGCAGTGATGTATGTGCATTCCCGGCTACGGTATCAACCAGCGACACCATAAGAATAACTTCACCTCATACACCATCTGTAAGTATCACTTCTGATCATGCTGCTGTATGTGCAGGTGATACAGTTACATTTACCGCAGTGCCGGTTTATGGTGGTACTTCGCCATCGTTTGTATGGAATGTGAATGGAGTAAACGTAGGGGGCGGCCCATCTTACAGATACAGGCCATCGAACGGAGACGCAATAGTGTGCCTGATGACCAGCAACTATCCGTGCGTTACAACATCGTCAGCGATCAGCTCAGCTTTTGTGGTACACGTGCAGCCTATGATACCTAATTCGATTACGATATATGCGAGCCATACGGGTATTGCAAGTGGTTCGGCAGATTCATTTACGGCAGTGGCGCCTTATGGCGGTGCTTCTCCGGCTTATCAGTGGCGTATTAACGGTGCAGCTGTGCCGGGAGCTACAAATTCAACTTTCATTACCACAACATTGCGTGATGGCGATATCGTTTCGTGCGAAGTAACCAGCAGCGACCCTTGTGTGTTTCCACGCACGGAGCACAGCAGCGGTATTGGCGTACATGTGTGGGGCGTGGGTGTTCAGAAAATTACCAAGGCAGGCAGTATGTTCTACCTGATTCCTAACCCTAACAGAGGTGAGTTTACAATTGATTGTGAACTTGCTAATGCTGCTACTACTAATGTGGTAATTGAAATTACCAATATGCTGGGACAGGTAGTATACAAGGAAAATGCACCGGTAATCGGCGGTAAGGTAAGCAAAGTGATATTGCTTGATAAGGCAAATGCCAACGGAGTATATCATGTGAGCATTACATCGGCAGATGAACACGTTGTATACAACATGGTGGTTAACCGTTAAATGGAATAAAGCGTATTCATAAGAAAGGCACCTGTTTCAGGTGCCTTTCTTTATTGGTCATAGCATTGTGCTGACTTTATTCCAGATGTCTGATGCAATTTCCTGAAGCGGCCGGTTGCCATCGGTAATAAAAATCTGCTCTTCATTTTTCAACTGTTCAAAAGCCTCGAAATACTGCGCTTTTACTTTGGTGAGCGTTTCCAGTTTTTCAAATAGTTCGGTTGTTTGCCGGTTTGCCCTGATGCGCGCCATGCTGACTTCCGGTGGTACATCTATAAAAATGTTCAAATCAGGGCGCAGCAGGCTGCTGCATTGCTTATTCAAGGCAATGACCCAATCCATGCCCGAATAATATCCGTTGTATGCATAGGATGAAAAGTAGTAGCGGTCTGAAATTACTGTGTATCCTTCCGCGAGTAGGTGCAGAATTCCGGTTGTTGGGTTTGTGATATGTTCCAACCTGTCGGCGGCAAAAAGGGCGGCAATTACCCGGTGGTCTGTTTTTACTTTGCCTGTGAGAATGTCGGTTAAAAGGCTACCGATATAGCCAGTTGAAGGCTCAAGCGTTGTCGCGACCTTGTGCCCTGCAGCTGTGAGTTTTTCTTCCATTAGTTTTATCTGGCTGCTTTTGCCGCTGCCATCAATACCTTCCAGAACTATGAACAGATTCTTTTTCATTTTTGGTGTTTATGAAGGCGAAAATTAGCAGGTGGTTAATGTAGCCGACGGAAGTAGATGCAATTGTAAGCAATTATTTAAAATAAAAAGCCAAGTTGTTCGCTTATTGTATTGTTGAAATAAAAAAATGTACTATATTTATGATATATTTCAATGTGATTTTTAAACCCTTTAAAATTGTTTTTATGAAAAAGTTCCGCCTAACTCTATTAGGGCTTTTGCTCTCTTACTTCTCTTTTGCAGTCGCACCTATTACTGGCCCAACAACTGTTTGTGTCGGCTCGGCAATAGTACTTTCTGATGCTACGCCCGGAGGAACATGGACGAGCAGTACTACGTCAATAGCCTTGGTTTCAGGCACGATGGGCACTGTAACCGGAGTAGCAGCGGGAGTGGCAACAATAACGTATACTGTTGGCGGTCCGTATGTCACCTACGCTATAACCGTAAACCCGCTTCCATTACCTATTGGCGGTCCTGTTTCGTTATGCGTGGGAAGTACAGTTGCAAGAACAGACCTGGTGACCGGTGGTATATGGAGCAGCAGCAACCCGGCTATTGCAACAATTGGCGCCACCACCGGGGTGGTAACAGGCGTATCGGTGGGGATTGCTAACATTACCTATACTTTGGGGACAGGGTGTTTTGTATCTTCTACTGACTCGGTATATTCCTGTATTCCCTGCTCCGGCACCCCGTCCGGTGGTACGGCTTCAGGTGGTATGAGCTGCACCGGTTATTCGTTGCAGTTGTCTGGTGCTACAGCAGGAACTGGGATAGCTTATCAATGGCAGTCATCTCCCGACAACTCAACTTGGAGCGATATAGCAGGCGCAACATCTATGCCCTATGTGTTTTCGCCTACTGCGACAGCTTTTTACAGATGTAAGGTCTCGTGCAGTGTGAGTGGATTGTACGCCTATTCAAGTTCATTTAATATGCCGTATACAGGCACTCATATCTTCAGTTCATACGTTTATACTCCCGATACGAGCTGCAGCGGACTGCACCTTTTAGTTTTTGCATGTTCAGGTTCTTCGTCGTATACGGTTACAACTTATTACGGCGATGCAACATCTGATGTTACGACGTTATCTACAGGTACATACAGTACAGCGGATATTCATCACAATTACAGCACACCAGGGACTTATACGGTTAAGCAGGTATTGAACAGCAGTGGTGTGCCGGTGGATTCTTTTGAACTTTATTACGACTATCACTATTGCCATACGCTGCCTGTTAATTTCTATTTTGACGTGAACAGCAATTGTGTGTATGACTTGGGTGACCAGTTCCTAGGCCAACCTGCTCTCACTGAGGTAGATTCAAATGGCATTGCTATTGACACAATCAGTGCAGTTTCGGGATTCTATTATAGTGCATACGGGCCTGCCGGAACAGTGTACGGATTTAAGATTTTGTCTTTGCCTACCGGAATGATACCATCTTGCCCATCTACCGGTATCATATATGATACGATACAGGCTGGTGTAAACTACTACCCTGCAAAATACATGGGCCTGAATTGCACCGGTACAGGGTTTGACCTGGCTATACATGGATCATCAATGTGTGGCAGGCACATGGCCAATGGCATAGTTCATGTTACTAACACTTCGTGTACTGCTGTTGCGTCAACGGTTACAGTTGTATTCAGCCCGCAGTATGTTTTCGGTACGTCGGTACCGGCTGCAACTTCAGTAATTGGAAATGTTGCCACCTGGACAACAGGTGCCATTACAAATACTACACCGGTCACAATTAACTATACATTGACCAGGTCGGGAGCTTGGCTGATACCCGGAGATACTATTCATACATCCTATTCGGTATCACCAACGACCGGCGATGGAGACCCAAGCAACAATAATCAGACCCGCAATGATACAGTTACGTCTTCATTCGACCCTAATTTTATTGAAGTAAATCCGTCGGGGTATATTACAGCAGGTACACAGCTTACTTATACCGTACATTTTGAAAACACCGGTAATGCAACTGCTAAGGATATCAATGTGATGGATACACTTTCTGATTATCTTCTGGATGGCAGTATGCGGATCATTATGTCATCGGCCAAGATGAATGTGTATAAATACAGAGCAGGAGGGCACAACATTGTGAAGTTTGATTTCCCGAATATCAACCTGCTGGACAGCTCGCACCACAATTTGTGTGATGGTATGTTTATGTACAGCATTAAAACCATGCCCGGGCTGGCAGATGGTACAACTATCTTTAACAGCGCAGGCATCTATTTTGACGACAATGAAGTGGTGCCTACCAACATTGTGGAGAACATTATAGGCACACCAACATTATGTATGGGGCAGTTGTCCGCCCAGCAGAATATGAGTTTGTTCCCTAACCCAGCTAACAATACGCTGGGTATCAGAATGGAGGAAGGTGCTTACAATTCGTTTGTGATTACCAGCCAGGTAGGGCAGGTGCTGAAAGCGGGACAGCTTTCGGGTACTCAGAATAAAGTGGATATAGGGATGCTGGCTCCGGGGCTGTATTATATTAGTATGAAAGGTGAGCAGGGCAGTACTGTAAGGAAGTTTGTAAAAGAATAGAAATAATTTAATGTGCCAGACGAAAATCCGCTGCAGGAAGAACTGTAGCGGATTTTTGTTTTCGGGTTACTAATAATGGGCTGATATTGAGATGAGTCAATTGGCTGCTTAGAGTGCCGGGTGTTATAATTTTAGCTCAGGCAGAATTTTTACGGTTTAAATT
This sequence comes from Sphingobacteriales bacterium, assembly GCA_900299255.1. GTDB lineage: Bacteria > Bacteroidota > Bacteroidia > Chitinophagales > Chitinophagaceae > Nemorincola. Next base: position 3,141 of record OMJB01000040.1, on the reverse strand, counting down.
GAATAATTTTGGCAAAAATGCGTTTCTATACAGGAACTATGAAGCAGGGGTATTTTTTACTGACGGTATTACTGGTTTGCGTGGGAATATACTCCTGCAAGAAGTATACCGATGCGCCTGCTACTAACGATCCGAGGCTGAATAATCCCTATTGCAACGACCCTAAAGCTGTAAATTACAATTGGGGCTTTCCTGGAAAGGAGGATAACTCTGTTTGTTTTTATCCTACTGATCTTTTTCAAGGGGTGTATGAATTGCATGATTCTGTTTTTTTTAAGACAACGGGTTTCTTTATATCAGCCGATACAATAACACTGACCATAGTGCGCAATTCCTCGACTAAGATGTCGGTGGCGGGGTTCTGTGCTGCGGGCGGTACACTGACGATGTCGGCAGGTACGAATTTTATGGCAACGGTGGATTCGCTGGTTGGTGATTCCACTACTATCAGAGGGCAGTATTTCTGCATAGGCGGAGACACAGTGAGCGGTACGTTTACCAAGGACCGCATCAATGATTCAATCATATACGTAAGCCTGCAGGTGGCCGCAGATACCGGGGTAACCACCAATCATATCGGCACAGCCAAACTGAAATACAGAAAATAATCAGGAATGTTTACGGGAATAATAGAAAGTAAGGCCACCATACGCGATGTACTGCGTGAAGGCACTAATGTGCATTTTATGATGGAATGCAGACTGGCACCTGAACTTAAGATTGATCAGAGTGTGGCACACAACGGCGTGTGCTTAACAGTAGTAGACATAAAGGGCGATGTATACAAAGTAACTGCTGTAGCCGAAACCCTTGCAAAAACAACACTTGGCAACTGGAAGCAAGGCGACCTGATAAATATAGAGCGCTCACTGGTGCTGGGAGCCAGGCTGGACGGGCATTTTGTGCAGGGGCATGTAGACACAACAGGTGCCTGCACAGATAAACAAACAGCTGATGGTAGCTGGCTGTTCCGGTTCAGGTTTCCTGAGGCTTATGCAGCGCTCATTATTGAGAAGGGGTCTATCTGCCTAAACGGCGTGAGCCTTACTGTATTTAATGTGGGCCGTAATGAATTTACAGTAACCATCATACCCTATACATTTGAACATACCAATTTCAGTGCGCTTGAGCCCGGTGATGCCGTGAACCTTGAATTTGATGTTCTGGGGAAATATCTGTTGAGGAAGGGGGAGATTGGGTGATTGGTTGATTAGTTGATTAGTTGATTGGGTGATTAGTTGATTAGTTGAATGGTTGGGTGGTTGATTGGTTGGTTGATTCGTTTAGGGGTTTTTGAGTGTTTGTACCATGAGTTCGATTTCATTTTGATCAGCAAGCCAATCTGAGGATTTGCTGATGAGGCCGGAGCTGTGGTATTCTGCTGCTTTAGTTGCAGCTGCCAGCTGGCCAATATTGGATGACCGGACTCCGCCGCCGGGCATGATGATGATTCTGCTTCCTGCCTGCCTGACGAGTCCTGCCAGTGTATCTGTTCCTTCGGTGGCTGTGGGTTTTAAACCGGAGGTGAGTATCCGGGTGCAGCCTGTTTCAATAACATCTTCGAGTGCCTGCATTGCATCGGGTGTGCGGTCAAAAGCTTTGTGGCAGGTAACAGCCATGGGGTAGGCCCACTCAACCAGCCGTGCCAAGTTGTGTTTATCAATGCTGCCATCTGCCAGCTGAATGCCTGTTGCAATGCCGGTACAGCCCAGGGTGCGGCAGGCAAGGATGTCTTTTTTCATGATGGCCAAATCATGATGATCGTAGACGAAGTTTCCTCCGCGGGTACGTATCATAGGGAATACCGGGATGGACAAATGCTCCAGTGCATACTGTATCAGTCCGTAACTGGGCGTAGTGCCGCCAACATCGGGGTCGGAACAAAGTTCGATGCGTGATGCACCGGCATGATTGGCTGCCAGGCAGCTATGAATATTGTATGCGCAGACCTCTAACAGCATGGCTGAACTGATTTACTATTTGAAATGATACCCGGCCTGCTCAACAGTGCTGTTCTTGCCGGTTTTTACGGCATAGCTAAAGCCCTTCTGCAAAGCATATGCGCCGTACTCGCCTTTCTTGTTCAGTGCCAAAAAACCTACCTGTATGTCTTTTGCCGCTGCCGGATTCCGGTTGACGATGCGCTCTACTGCCAGCCTGCAGGCATCTTCGGGCGTGTGGCTCTGACGCATGAGCTCCACTACAAGGTGGGAACCGACTATCCTTATTACTTCTTCGCCAACACCGGTGCTGGTAGCAGCGCCGACCTCGTTATCAACATACAGGCCTGCACCTATAATGGGCGAATCGCCTACTCGGCCACGCAGTTTGTAGGCCATGCCGCTGGTGGTGCATGCGCCGCTCATGTTGCCGGCACCATCCATTGCTATCATGCCAATGGTATCGTGGTTTTTTTCGCCGCCGGGCAGCATGTTTTCAATGTTATTTACTGGTTTGTATTTGCTTGTCTTCAGCCATTCTTTCCATTCTGCCTCGCTTTTGGGCGTGAGCAGGTTTTGTTTTTTAAAGCCGTTTTCGAGCGCAAACTGCAGTGCACCTTCGCCTACGAGCATAACGTGGGGCGTTTTCTCCATTACCATGCGGGCAACAGAAATTGGGTGCATAATGTGCTCCAGGAAGGCAACCGAGCCACACTTACTGTTCTCGTCCATGATGCAGGCATCGAGGGTTACATGCCCGTCGCGGTCGGGGCGGCCGCCATAGCCTACCGACTGGTTGTTGGGGTCGGCCTCAGGAACCATAACACCTTTCTCCACAGCATCGAGTGCCCGCCCGCCCTTGCCCAGTACCTGCCATGCGGCTTCGTTTGCGGCCTTGCCGAAATCCCAGGTAGAGATAACGATGGGGTTGTCTTTTACTGTTACAGGAGTAAACTCTGTCCGGGGCGCGGAATGAGCAAAAAGATTTTTACCAACCAGCATTGCTGCTGAGGATAAAATGGACTGCTTAACAAATTTGCGGCGGTTTGACATGAGGTGCTGATAATTTGTACCAAGTTAACGAAAAGTGAGTAACAAATGCCAGGTGGAGTTTGAAAACAGGCATGCGAGCGTGAGTTGCACCCGATGGGGTGCATGAAAAATCAACGACGGAAGCTCCGGGGGCGATGCCCCCGGCTAT
>OMJB01000039.1 GCA_900299255.1 Sphingobacteriales bacterium | reverse complement strand
GATGGAAACTACAAAGGCAAGCCACAGCCGTTTGATGTATATGTATACCAGATTGAAGCCACCACAAATACCGGCAAGGTGTTTGAAAAGTCAGGAAATGTAACGCTGGTCAGGTAACCGGCAGTTCAATAAACCGGCAGTTCAATACAAGCAATAAATAAAGCCCGCACTACTTATGCGGGCTTTATTATTGTCCGGATATCAGTTATTATTTGCTGATCAGTCCTGCGAAGTATTTAACAGTACGAACGAGCTGGCTTACATAGCTCATTTCGTTGTCGTACCAGCTAACAGTCTTAACCAACTGCACATCGCCCATGGTCATTACCTTAGTTTGTGTAGCATCAAAGAGTGAGCCAAACGAAGTGCCGATAATGTCACTGCTTACAATCTCATCTTCAGTATATCCAAAGCTTTCGTTAGCAGCAGCTTTCATTGCAGCATTGATTTCTTCAGCAGTTGTTTTCTTTGTAAGAATGGTTGTAAGCTCAGTTAAAGAACCTGTTACAGTAGGTACGCGCTGTGCAGAACCGTCCAGTTTGCCTTTCAGTTCAGGAAGTACCAGGCCTATTGCTTTTGCGGCACCGGTAGAGTTAGGAACTATATTTTCAGCAGCTGCACGTGCACGGCGAAGGTCTCCCTTAGGATGCGGCGCATCAAGTGTATTCTGGTCGTTAGTGTAGGCATGAACTGTAAGCATCAGGCCGGTAACGATACCAAAAGAGTCATTCATCACCTTAGCCATAGGAGCCAGGCAGTTTGTAGTACATGATGCACAGCTAATAACTGTCTCGCTGCCATCAAGTATAGAATGGTTGACATTGAAAACCACGGTCTTCATATCACCGGTAGCAGGTGCAGAAATCACCACACGCTTAGCGCCGGCTTTAATATGGCCTTCAGCTTTTTCTTTATCAGTAAAGAAGCCGGTACACTCCAGAACCACGTCTACACCATGCTCGCCCCAAGGAATCTGAGAAGGGTCTTTCTGTGCATAAATAGTAATAGACTTACCGTTAACTACGATTGAATTGTCTGTATAAGTTACCTCCTGGCCAAAACGGCCCTGTGCGGTATCATACTTCAAAAGGTGAGCCAGTACGTTAGGCTTTGTAAGGTCATTGATTGCAACTACTTCTATGCCGGCCATGTTGTAAATCTGGCGGAAAGCGAGACGACCGATACGGCCAAAGCCATTAATGGCAACTTTTACTGTATTCATTTTAGAAGATAAATTAAAGTACGTTTAAAAAATTTGGCGCAAAGGTACGGGTACAGCAGATAAAATCCAAAGCTATATATTTTTTGATTATAATATTTGTCATTTAAGGCAGGCTTATTTGAATATTGTACGTACGGTTTTAGTAATTTCCGACCATGGAACACCAATTAAAAAGCAGCAAAACTGGCCATGCCTATGTTGCTCCTATTCCGCGATGGATAGAAAACGGGCATATATTTCTGTGGCTTATTAAAGATACCTGCTGGGTGCTTGTTTGGCGGCCGGGCGGCATTTTTATGATTTTTCCAACTTTAAGTGTGGCGTTCTATATTCTTTGGCGTTCCCGATTCAAACGCTCGGAGTTTTTTCATAATCTGGCTATTTGCCTTTGGATATGCGCCAATTCGGTATGGATGGTAAGTGAGTTTTTTGAAGTAGATAAACTGTACAAGAAATATGCGGTGGTACTGTTTGGCATAGGCATAGTAATGCTCCTGATATATTATATCTTTTATTTCAGGCAGGATATTAAAGAAGAACAGGAAGAGGAGCGCAAACTGGATCCGTTAATATAAAGACTGGATTTGTCTGTACTTGCCTAATGTATACCTCGTGCATCCAGCGCCTTTTGATATTCGCGGGCGTTTTTAATTTGCTCGTCGAAGGTGGAAGCAAAACTGGAATAACCGCTGAAGTCTGCTTTGGCACAAAAATAAAGATAGGTAGTCTTAGGTGCCTCAAGCACAGCCTGCAGCGAACTTAACGACGGCGTGCAGATGGGGCCCGGTGGTAATCCTGCATACATGTATGTGTTGTAGGGCGATTCTGTTTGTAGCATTTTTCCGGTAACCCTGCGAATGGTGAAGTCGCCAATAGCGAATTTGACGGTAGGGTCGGCCTGTAGCTTCATGCCTTTGCGGACCCTGTTCAGATATACACTAGCAATTTTGGGTTTGTCTTCTGTTAAATTCGTTTCCTCATCAACAATTGATGCAATGATAGTGGCTTCGACAGGTGTCAAGCCCTGATTTTTAGCCAAATTGACTCTAGGCTCGTTCCAGAATTTTTTGTAGTTCTTCTCAATATTTCTGAAGGCGTTGTCGGCCGAAGTGTTCCAGAAGAACTCATAGGTATCGGGCAATACTGCGCACATGATGGTGCTGGAATCCAGCCCGAATTTTGCCGTATACTCCTCGCTGCTGATCAGGGAAGCAAATGTAGCAGAGTCGGGTTCAAGGCTGGAGGAAAGCAGTTTTACCAGGTCGGTTGTTGTTCGCAGTTTATTTATGGTCAGCTTCACAGACGTTTGTGCGCCGTTGCGCAGCATGCGCACAATATTAAAGTTGCTCATGCCATTGGTGATCTTGTACTTGCCTGCATGCACATGGTCTGGCAGTTTCCTGAATTGAGCAATGACGTTAAAACTGAACATGTCACTAACAAAACCACCGTTTTCAAGTTCCTTTTTCAGATTTTCGTAATCAGAGCCGGAGTGTATATACAGGTACTCTCCTTTATTCATGCTGCCGGTATTGGGGCCGAATGTTCTGTAGAGTGCAAAGACTAATATTGCCGCTATAAGCAGCAGTACAATACTCAACCCGCCTGAACGTTTCTTCTTCCCCTTAGCCATACGGCGAATTTAGCAGATTTTTCAGGAAATAACCGGGCATTGTATTACGCTGAATCTTATTTCAGTACATTTACTTATCTGTTCACCTAACCTAAATCATTTTTGAAACGGATCGTTGACAAACATCCACTTGCCATCAGGTGGTTTCACTGGATTAATTTTCCGGTGCTTGCGGTAATGATATGGAGTGGCTTGCTGATATACTGGGCCAACGATGTATACAAGCTGGGGTGGGGTGATACCACACTTATAAAGTTTTTTCCGCAGTCTTTTTACGACACACAGAATATACCATCCCATTTATCGAGGGGCATGGCTTTTCACTTTTTCTTCATGTGGTTCTTTTTCCTGAATGGTTTGCTGTATGTTCTCTACACTTTATTTTCGGGAGAGTGGCGGCTGTTATTGCCCAACAGGCATTCTTTCAGGGAGGCGTGGCAGGTGGTGTTGCACGATATCCGTATCAGAAAGGCTGCGCCTCCGCATAAGAAATATAATGCAGCACAGCGCATTGCTTATTCCGCTATAGTTGTGATGGGCTTCGGGTCGGTGGTTACTGGTCTGGCGATATACAGGCCCGTTCAGTTTGGTTGGCTATGTACTTTGTGCGGGGGGTATGAAGTGGCGAGAATTGAGCATTTTGTGCTCACGATAGGTTATGTGTTGTTCTTTATGGTGCATATTGTGCAGGTATTGCTTGCGGGTTGGAACAATTTTCAAGCAATGGTAACCGGCTTTGAAACTGAAGACGTTAAAGAAACTATATCCCCGCCAACCGAAGATAATACATGAGCAGCCAGCAATCACAAAACCGTAATTCAACTGATCGTGAAATCAGAAAGAGAACAGTAGTTTCGTTCTCGGTTTTTGGTGTGGGTATTTGTTTAGCTATTGCTGCCTGGCTGTGGCTATTCCGACAGCCTGAAAGTGCCGATGGTATTCAGCCAACACTTAGGAAGGGCCTTGAGCTGAACGAAAATCTGTTCAGCCGGATATACAGCCGTAAACGCCAATCAAAACCTTATAAAAAGCAGGATGCAACCAGTGAAGTTCGGGTGAATGGTGATGCAGGTATGGATGGTGAACTGGATACCACCTGGCGGCTCAAAGTGGTGCGCAGTCCGGGTGATACTTTTTTGCTGACCATCGATGATATTAAGGCACTGAATAAAACAGAAGTGGTTTTTGATTTCAAGTGCGTGGAAGGATGGAATCAGGTGACATGGTGGGGTGGGGTGCGCTTCAGTGATTTTCTACAGAAATACAATCTGGCTAAGCAGGCAGGCATGAAATATGTGGGAATGGAGACGCCAGACGGCGCCTATTATGTGGGCGTGGATATGCCCAGTATGTTGCAGCCGCAGACTATATTATGCTTTGAAATGAACGGCGCCGAGCTGCCGCAGGAACAGGGCTACCCGCTGCGGCTTATCATCCCAGTAAAGTATGGTATCAAACACATCAAGCGAATCAGTGTCATTTACTTCAGTGACCGGAAGCCGCCTGACTATTGGGCTGAACGAGGGTATGATTATTTTGCAGGGTTGTAAATCAATTGTCTTCCAGCTTTGTGCCGGTTTGTGTAAAAGCAATCATTCTCTTTTTGTATAGCGCTCCAAGTATCATCTTGAAAGTTTTTTTGCTCATGCCGAAGGCTGCGTAAATCTCTTCGGGAGCTGATTTATCATTGAATGGGATGTAACCGCTTTTTTCCCTGAGCATCTGGAGTATTTTTTCTTCGTCTGCCGATACTTTAGCATAACCTTTAACCCCCGCGGCAACGTCTATCTTGTTGTGTTCCCTGATCTTTTTGATGAAGCCTTTTATTTTATCACCGGTTTCGAGATCAGTGAATACATCGCCAAAATGGAGCAGGCCCAGGTGAGTGTTGTTGATGATTACTTTATAACCCAGCTCAGTTTTCTGATACACAAGCAGTTCAACGGAATCAGATTCCTTTACTGTTAGCTCGTAGTTGCTGAGGAATTTGTCTATTTTTTCTGTGCCGGTTACTCTGCCGTTTCTTTCGTCAATATATAGCCTCACCAGCCGCTTGTCACCGGGGCGCATTCTTTTTTCCTGATTTGAGATAGGTACGAACACATCTTTCATGATGCCCCACTTTACAAATGCCCCGCTGGGGTTGGACGAGACTACTTCCATCATTGCAATTTCTCCTACCGTCGCAATTGGTTTGTCTGTGGTAGCGATTAGCCTGCCTTCGTTGTCGTGGTAAACAAATAAAGTAATATAGTCTCCATATTTCAGGCCATCAGGAATGTACCTTTTAGGCAACAATATTTCATCTGGTTCTCCGTCGAGGTATACACCGAAGTCTACTTCTTTAACAACTTTAAGCGTGTTGTACTCACCAATTTTCACCATAAGGGTGCAAGATACGTATTAGTTGACTGGTTGATTGGGTGATTCGTTGATTAGTTGACTTGTTGATTAGTTGCTTGGTTGATTTGGTTCCTGGGAGTCACATTCGAAAGAAGTTCTGGATATCTAGTTTTCTTATTTTGGTTTGGCTGGTGTAATAAAGTATTCATTCCAGAGAAGGTTAGCCAGAGAACGGTTGTAATGGCTCTGCTCGTATTTTTCGATCATGCCGGAAATGTCTGCAAACTTCAGCCGGAATATTTCTAAAGGATATTGGGAATTGCCATTGTCGTCAGTCTTTTGGATTGTTGGGGCGATGTGCTCTATTTTTATTCGAGTGATTCCTGCAACCCTGTCAAAAGACCAGTTTTCTATTAGTTTGTACTTGGGTGCATTTCCATAAATGAGTACATGCTGAATTACTTTTATTACCTCTTGATTTGTTACAGGGTCTACGAAAGTATTTGTATCCGGTACCGGCAAAAGTTGTTTTAATGTGACATTACTTCCAGTGCTATCATATACCATCAATTTCTTTTTTTCGAGAGCGTAATATATGTGATCATAGAGCGACGTGTCTGAGTCCAAATCTTTTAAGCGGCTCGTTTTGCTTTTCTCAGGATCAATATCTAAAAAACGTGTGTTAACGCCTCTCCAGCCCGATTTTGGTGACAGGGTATTTCCTGCATGCGCAAAGTAGTCACCCCAGATTTGCGAGGTCATTGCCCTGCCCTTGTTTATTTTTTCGTCATCGGCTATAACTCCTGCAAGTTCATTGTACTTTACCCAAAACAAAGGTTTGATGCCACGAAAATCACCATCGTCGCCAAATACTTCAAATAGCGGTGCAATCCCCAGTATGGTTATTTCAGTAGTACCGGTGAGCCGGTTAAACGCCCACTCTTCCAGTATCCTGTACTTATGTACTTTAGTGAATTCTGGTTCAATTTTCCTTTTGATCACTTCATCTTTACCTGTTTTAGGGTCAATTGATGTTACGGTAACTGTCTTGGTGCCAATAATGTCGGTTATATCGTCGCCTGCCAGCTGATATGTAAAATTGTGATTGAAGTTTGAGTATGGATGTACTTTGCCACCTCTGATGGCAGCAACAATAATTTTAGCCAGAGTAGAATCTTTTTTGCTGTTAATAGGGCCAAACTCCAGTTCGCGGGCAACCTGTTTCCGCCACGCTATACCCTGCGGCAAATCAGAGTCTTGTGCGGGCGATTTTGTGCAGGCAAATAGAACAAGCACAGATAATGACACTAAAATTTTAGCACTTGGCTTCATAAGGTATAAGGTGTTTTATTTTGGAAAGGCCGGGCTACCTGCCTTTGCCGTCCCCGCTGAAGTAATCATCCCATACATGGCCAGCAAGCGTATTGTTGGGGTGGTACTGCTGGTAGCGCACCAGTATGGCGCTGATGTCGTTAAATCGAAGCCAGAACAATGGCTGTACACCATGAACAGTCCCGTCGTCGGCCACAACATCTTTTAGCGGAGCCAGGCCAATGATTTGTATCTCTGTTTTGCCTGTTGCCGGATAGCAAGACCATTCTTCCAGTATTTTGAATTTGTGAATAGCATCCAGGTTTACATCTTTCTGTATAATTTTAGTTGTAGTTTTTCCTGTTACAGGATCAATGACGAGCATAGTATCTTTTTTGCCACTCAGTATTCTGTTTAATTCTGCCACAGTAAGTTTGGTGGTAAAGTTGTGGTCTGAATTAGTATAGGCTATGACCTTGTTTCCTCTGATGAGGTTGACAAACATATCCATAAGGGAGTTCTCCGAACTGACATCGCTGATACGTTCGCTACCAATATCATTCTTGGCACCCATATCTATTACTCGTGCTATCTGTTTCTTCCACACAAGCGCGGGGCCATCAGCGGCAGGCGCAGGGTGCGGTGGTGCTTGAACTGGACGTGGGGCAGAAGGAGGAGGCGTTGCAGCAGGTGATTTTTGTCCGTATACATTACAGCAAACTATTGTTAATAAAGCCAGAAGCGAATATCTGATTGTACGTTTTGTACCCATACCCTCTAAATTTAACTCCAAAAATAACGTCTTCGTTTTATCGCTCAACCGATGCCTATTGTTCTGAAATCAACTATAATTGGCAGAGTTCGAAAAACGGGTAAGTAAGATACGATATATTAAAATTGAAAACGATATACCGGTAGGATTTTATCTTTAATTAAATGTTAATGAATTTATTATAATAAATATAAAATTAATATTGTAGATTTATTACCTGGCTTCAAGGCTGATGTTTTCGTCTCCGGGTTGGTAAGGAAGGTATGTAACGATGAACTGAAACATTTCATCTGTGGCACGCATGCTACCGTTCTGGTCTTTTACAAGCTGGGGTGGGCTAAATGGGTTGTTGAGGTTTTTTGAAGTATTATCATAAATGCCTTCTGCTACAATAGTACTGCCCTTCGGTATTTTGACCATTTTTTTAAACGTATAGAAGTATTGCCAGTTAAAATCCCAGCGGGGTATGGATATAAGCCTTATTGTATCACCGTTGGGTTGCAGGGCATATGCTTTGAAACTCTTTCCAAGCAGGTGCATGTGTGGGTTTATTGTAAGTATAGATATATCGTAGGGTACGGTGAATTTACTCCATACTGGTTTTACGGTATTGGGTAAAATGATCAAATCGGGTTCTACCGGTGACAGCCCGATTGTACCTAGCTGGAATTCCTGCACCGGCCTGTTCAGAGGGCCTTTTGTAAGAAAAATATTAATAAACGAACTATCCCAGATATCTTCATTTTTGGTGAAACCATAGTGGAGGTCATTGAGCAGGAATGCTCCTTTACGGCTCAGTTTGTAGCCACCCAAGCCAGCGGGGTATTTCTGGCCCATAACGCCCGGCAGGTAATTGACAACTGATTTCTGCAACAAAGGAAACGACCCGTCGTCATTTTGCAGCCCCAGTTTTATGTATGCCAGCAGTAGCGTAGCGGTGTCCTCAGCCATGTTGGCCACCTGCAGTCCCTCAAAAACGTTTTTCTTCTTTGCGTCTTCAAAACTCACCATATCGCCGTTTACGTGGTGCACCACGTTTCGATGGCCGGGTATGAATTCGATAAGTGAAGCAAAGGTGTCGGATGGTAATTCATAGGGTATTTTAACCAGCAGAAATTTATCTGAACTGTTCTTTTGCAGGAAAATGGGCTGAACCGGAATCCTGATATCCGGTGTGCCAAGCAGTGAACCGAAAGGGTAAGCTGGTAAAGGTGGCAATTTGTCCTTCGGCCCTTCAATGACACCGTCTCTGGCCCATTTTTCAAATAGTTTTGTTTCGCGGCTTGTTAGTACCCGCTCGCCAATGAAATGTGTATAATTCGGGTCGGCAGGCCAGGGCGGCATCATTTTTTCACGCACTACAAATGCACTTACTCCGGCACTTCTTGCGGCCTCAACGTATGTAACAAGTGAAAAATGAGCGCTACCGCCCGGGCGGTGGCAAACAGTACATTTGTTATATAGTATAGGAGCAATGTGCTCTGTAAAATTTACAACAGCAGGCAAGTCGTCTTGCTTGTTGCCACAGGAGGCAGCCATCAAAATGATGCCTGTGCTAATTACAAACTGCTTGAAGCCAAAACGGGTCAAAATTGAATTTTTAGTATTGAGCCTATTGAAAAATTAGTCCTACCGGTGAAAAACTATGAACAAAATATCCATCAAGGCACCACAATATCGGTTTGAAATTTGTATTGGCAAAATAGAATTTGACTGCGGTGCATTCTATTGGCTCAATGTTAATTTGGGGGCATCGTATTTTTAATTGCGCTACCTTTGTGTAGGCTGTGGGTAAAAGAATAACAAAATTTATATTGGTGATTTGGTTCACAGCACTACTGATGCTGGGTAATACCCCAATGGATTTTATCCATAGTTTTACCGGCCATACAGACACGGTACATAAAGAACACCATGGCCTGGTTATAGAGAAAAAACACCATCATTGTGCTTTCCTTTCGCTTACTATAGCTGCTTTTACCAACGACTATCATTTGCCTTTGATTGCATTTAAGCCAGATGTATTTTTTATCAGGAGGCAGGCAATATCTTCACATTTTGTTCAGGACCGGATAATTGAGGTGGCACTCAGAGGGCCGCCCGTTGCATAATTGTTTTTGTTTTTATTGCCGTTGGCATAGGTGCTGCGATTCGTCCATCCTATTCCAGTGTGAATTATTTGAATCTTTCAAAAACTATATAATGCAAAGGTTTCTGACAATATTTATTTTATTTTTTTTTCTTTCAGGAGTTTGTGTTGCGGTTGCTCCTCAACAAAACTCTTTATCAGGGCTTGTAAAAGACATTGACGGTAAGCCATTGATAGGCGTGGTAATCGAGATACCAGACTTAAAAGTGGGAACGATAACAGACAGTTTCGGTTATTACAGGCTCAATAATCTGCCTAAAGGCAAATTTGCTGTTGTCGCCAGCCTTATCAGTTACTCGAAAGCTACTAAATTCCTGAACATACAGGGAGATGAAGTACAAGATTTTATTCTGGTTGAGAGTGCCATAGAGAGCCGAGAGGTAGTCATCACCGGCCAGTCAAGGGCAACTGAAATCAAACGCAGCCCTGTTCCATTAGCAGTAATTGATAATGAATACCTGCGAACAAATATCAGTTCAAATGTAATTGATGGGATAGCCAGGGTACCGGGTGTGGCAGCCATAGCCACGGGCCCTAACGTATCCAAGCCTGTGATAAGAGGGCTGGGCTATAACAGATTGCTTACACTTTATAATGGCATGAGGATGGAGGGGCAGCAATGGGGAGATGAGCACGGGGTTGAAGTGGATGAGTACAATGTAGAGAAAATAGAAGTTATTAAAGGCCCCTCAAGCCTGATTTATGGAAGTGACGCATTTGCAGGTGTTATTAATCTTATCCCTACCAAGCCAGCACCTGACGGCAAAATAGCAGGAGAGGTGGTATGTGAGCTGCAGGGCAATAATGGGATGTCTGGGCTTACAGGTATGTTGTCTGGAAATAAAAGGGTTTTTTTCTGGCTGGCAAGGGCATCAGGAAAGCTGGCGCGCAATTATGAGAACCCGGTTGACGGCAAAGTGTATGGTACAGGTTACCATGAAACAGATGCCGCCGCAACTATGGGCATCAACAAAAAATGGGGGTTTGCTCATTTGGAATTCACATTGTTTGATGACCTTCAGGCGGTTCCTGACGGCAGCAGGGACTCTGCCAGCAGAAGGTTTACAAAACAGATAACCGACTCTGACACCTTCAGGCCTATAGTAAATAACGGCGAATTGAACAGTTATACTATTCCTGTTGTTCACCAGCATGTGCAGCAGTACAGGGTGCTTTCAACCAATAGTTTCAATGTTTATGGCGGACAGCTGATTATGAATCTTGGTTTTGAACGCAGCGTGCGCAGGGAATTTGTCTATCCGCAGGCTCCGGAGATAGCTGGGCTGTACCTGCAGTTGAACACCGGCACATACGATGCACGCTATCATCTGCAAAGCTTTGCCGGCTGGGATGTATCAGCAGGTGCCAACGGTATGTATCAGGCCAACGATGTAACCAAAGGGACTGATTTTATTATACCTTCCTATCGCCAGTTTGATATTGGGCCATTCGTTGTTTTTGAGAAGAAGTTTGAAAAGCTAAGTATTGCCGGAGGTATCAGGTATGATGCCAGAAGTTTTTCCGGAGATGCACTGTACAGGTCTGTTGATGTTTTGACAGGATATGGAAAATTCGCCGGCACCAGTAGTTCTTCAGGCCAGGATACACTGGTTTTCAAAAAGATGAACCGATCTTTTTCTGGAACAACCTACAGCGTGGGTGCAGCCTATGTTTTTTCCAGAAAACTTGCCATAAAGGTTAATCTGGCGCGCGGATACAGGGCTCCTAACATTGTTGAAATTTCAGCGAATGGTGTACATCCCGGTACTTACCTGTACCAGCTGGGAAATGAATATTTTAAGCCTGAGTTCAGTTTGCAGGAAGACATAGGGCTTGAATTCATATCACAGCATTTGTCTGTTAATGCATCAGTATTTAACAACGATATTTCAAATTATATCTTCAACAGAAAACTGATTGGCTCCGGCGGGCATGATTCATTTATGCAGGGCAATCCTGTGTATCAATACATTCAGGCAACAGCGAGATTGTATGGCGGCGAACTGGATATTGATATCCATCCGCACCCGCTCGACTGGCTGCATTTCGAAAATGGCCTGTCGGTTGTTTATGCTGAGAATAAAGGAGGCAATGGAATGAAATTAAGCGACAGCGAAAAATACCTTCCACTGATACCTCCGCTGCATTTCACCTCAGAGCTGAGAGCTAGTTTCAAGCAGGTTTCAAAGTTGCTGCACAACAGTTTCTTCAAAGTACAGGTGGTTTGTTACGCACGGCAGGACAGGGTATACCTGACAGATAATACCGAGTCTGTGACACCGGGTTATACACTCTTTAATGCGGGCGCCGGAACAGATATTTGCAGCAAGAAGGGTAAGAAAGTGCTCAATATTTCTGTTTTTGGAAACAACCTGTTTGATGTGGCCTATCAGGACCACCTGAGCCGGCCCAAATACTTAGAGCCTTTTCCGAATGACCCCCGCGGCAGGTCGGGGATTTATAACATGGGCAGAAATATTGGATTGAAACTGTCTGTGCCCATAGGTTCATAAAATTAAATCAATGAATAGTGAAATCTAAAACAAGGATATCACGCAGCTAATTTGCATAAATTTACAATCAGGCAAAAGATGGCCTGGTGTTGCAAATATGAAACTATACATGAAGAAGCTGCTTTTTATTGCAATTTTGATTGAGGTAACTTATCCGGCGTTCAGCCAGGCATATATACCTATGGCATTTGCCTCAGGGGCTATGTGGCGTTACCGCACCATTGAAATTGAAACTTCAATGACCATCACTGATTTCATGCTTTTTATGGACGGTACAGATACGGTATCGCTGGGAAATACGTACCATGTTATAAAAGCGCGCAACAGAGTGATGGATTATCCTATTGGCGCAGTGGTGCCTGTTGAACCGGATACGGCTACTATCAGCGATGTATATTTCGGAGCAGTAAGAGAGGAAGGTAAAAAGGTGTATCAGCTCGGAATCATTAACGAGCAGCTGTTGTTTGATTTCAATGTGCACGTGGGTGATTCGGTACCATCATATACTGGCAAAGTAAGGGTTAATGGCATAGATTCTGTAGTAATAAGCGGGGCATTTCATAAGAGGTACCTAACAGCTGACCCCGGTTTTCAGGTTATCGAAGGTGTAGGAAGCAGCAGGGGGCTCATTCCCGCCCTGAATGATGGCAGCGGTCTCATTAATTTTTACTGTTTCAGCTATGACTCTGTTTTATACCGCCCGGATTCAACCATACCCTGCACATATATTTATCCGCTCATGCTAGAGTCGGGCATTGCATCGGTTGAAAAAGTTACAGGTGTTGAATTTCGCCCGAATCCGGCTTTCGGCATTGTTCATATTTTTTCTTCATTTATTCAACCTGTTCAGATAGGAATTTATAATTCGATTGGAAGCTTGATGGTAAAAGAATATATGATTAAGAACAGTACTATAAATGTAGCATCATGGCCCCGGGGCGTATATTATGTTAAATATAGTTGTTACAGCGGAACTGGCAAAGTAGAAAGGCTAGTTATCAACTAAGTCAATTTTTTTTTTAGCTACCCAAGATTTTTACTCAAAAATACGTCTATTGATTATATCAGCGGTTATTAACACTGTTTGAATAACCTGACGGAAAAAATTTAGCAGAAATTTATTCTTTTATTTATCTTTGAATCTTTATAACTCAAAAGCAAATGAAAAAACAGTACTTATTTTTAATGGTGGCTCTCGGCTGCTTCTTAAACAAGGGCATTTCTCAGACCATACAACCTTGTGGCGCAGACGAAATGCATGCTAAATACAAGCAAAAAGATAGTAAGATCGAGTTGTATGAAAAGATAGGTGAGGATTATATCCAGAAATACCTGCAGGCTCACAAAAGCCACCATAGTATACCTGGCGCAAAAACTACCTCAACTTCTTCCGAAGATACCGGCTATTATGATATTCCGGTGGTAGTTCATGTGGTTCACAATTATGGTGCGGAGTTATTGTCGGATAATAAGATATATAACCTGATAGCTGAAATGAACGATTTCTATTCACACAGAAACAACACTTCATCTGTAGTCAGTGAGTTTCAGCCATATATTGGCAATGCTAAAATTCGATTCCATCTGGCCACCATTGACCCTAATGGCAACCCAACAAATGGTATCACCCACAGACATACCTACCTGACTTACGGATACGATGATCAGGCAAAGCAGGATCAGTGGTCTCAATCTAATTATTACAACATCTGGTTTGAAAATGTAATTGGTATGGGCGTTGCTGGTGGTACGGTTCTCGCATATGCTACTTTCCCTTCATCATCAGCAAGCAATCCTTTGTACGATGGTGTTATTGCAGGTTACTTATGGATTAATGACGGTGGAAGTGACGGTGGCAGCACGCTTGATCATGAAACCGGCCACTATTTAGGCCTGGCACATACCTGGAACAGCAGTGGTAAAGGTTGCGGTGAAGCATGTGGTGATGACGGTGTTGATGATACCCCACCCACAAAGGGCCACTACAGCACATGCCCATTGAATGATTCTGCTTGTGCGTCAAACTATTATAAGACTTTTACTGATGATTTTGGCCATCTTCAGGTAATCAACTATCCTGATACAACTAACGTGCAGAATGTGATGGATTATTCGAGCTGTACGAATATGTTTACAAAAGGACAGGTAGAACGTATGCATGGCACACTGAACAGTGCGGTTGCATTCCGTTCAAATCTGTGGGATAGCACTAACCTGGCAAACACAGGTTGTGGTACGTTATTAAGGCCCATAGGAACTAGATATGACTTAACAAGCTCGGGCATTGACACGGTGACTATTTATGGCAGGGAATTTGTACCCTATTCGCGCCGCGATCTGAAACCATACCCTGAATTTATGATAGTGCCTAGTTCTGCAGTTGGTGTAATTGCCAAGTCAAATTATATGGACCGCCACCAGTTCTTTACCTTCCCTGATGTGGTAGTTAAATTCCTCAATGAATCATGGAATGATACCATTACTGCCACAACGTGGACATTCCCTTCAACTGCTTATACTCCATCTGCAGTATTTACCGGTACTTTGACAGCAACAGGGGCTGTTACTAACAAATTTACTGATCCGGGTTGGGTTTCGTTGACAATGAAAGTAACTGGAAATAACAGCGGTGACACTACATCAACATGGAACCGCGCATTATTTGTTGCAGATAACGCAGGTACACCTGGCCTTGGATATTATCAGGAATTTGACAAAGCTGATACTGCTAAATGGCCCATGTTTAACTACTATGACAACAATCTGCACTGGCAGCTTTCGAATATTGGGTATGATGACAATAATTCTATAGAATATGTGGGTTATGATGACAGAAGCCTGAATTTAACCGGAAACCCAAGAGGCGATTTTGATGACCTGTACAGTGTGCCTTTTGACCTTTCATCCACATTATATCCAGGTGCTTGCAGTATGAACTTTTACTACACTGGTGCTTCCCGCACAAGTAACAGTTACAACATTAACGATACACTGTTGATTCAGTACACAACTGATAAAGGCGCCACATGGAAAAACTTGTCAATTCTTTCAAAAGGTTCTTTGTGTACACAGGGTTCAGTTTCTCTTCCTTATGCACCCACATCTCAGTCTGACTGGCAGTGGTTCAGCATGAACCTCCCATCTGATGCGAGGACTAATTATACAACGTTCCGTTTCCGTTACAGGCCGGGTACCGCACTTATGGAAGATAGGGACCCAACTTCAGGTGCAATCATTTTTGTTCCCGGTTACCTGAGCACAGGCAACAACTTCTACATGGACAGGATTACTTTCAGCCCTTATCCGGCAGGAGTTAATGAAACAATGCTTGCCAATAAGAATATGGCTGTAATGCCTAATCCTACATCAGGAAGTGCTTACGTTATCCTTAAAGATGAGCTGAATACATCTGCTGCTGTTTCTGTTGTTGATATTACCGGCAAAGAAGTTTACCATGCTTCACTTGCAGTAACCGGCACCGAAACAACAATTGAGATACCAAAATCAGCTTTGACTGCCAGCGGTATGTATGTGGTGCGCGTGGTTACCGGCAATCAGGTACGCACTCAGAAATTGGTAGTAGAATAAGTAAATGAAAATTTGTTTGAAAAGAGGCCGGAATTTCCGGCCTCTTTTTTGTGCGCCATTTTTTGAAGAAATAATATCAATGCTTGTTGTGTTTTTTGTTTACAATTGCTGTTATCTTTGTTTCAAACGCTGTGTATGGAAAATATGAGTATCGTTTCATTGAAACAGGCCAACATTTTTCAGGGGAACACTCTCGTGCTGAATAATGTAAATCTGGAGGTAGAAAAAGGGGAGTTCATTTATATGATTGGCAAGACTGGTACCGGTAAGTCTAGCTTGTTGAAAACGCTTTATGGAGAACTTTACCTGAAGGAAGGAGAGGGGAATGTAGCCGGTTTTGACTTAAAGGAACTAAGCTGGCAGAAGATACCATTACTTAGGCGTAACCTGGGAATAGTTTTTCAGGATTTTAGGTTACTTACTGACAGAGATGTTTATCATAATCTGGAATTTGTGCTAAAGGCTACCGGCTGGAAGGACAAAAATTTAATGAAGGAGAAAATTGAGAATGTACTTTCAAAAGTTGGGCTGAAAAATAAAGGTTCTAAAATGCCCTACGAAATGTCGGGAGGAGAGCAGCAGCGAGTTGACATTGCCAGGGCTTTGCTGAATAACCCAAAGCTGATACTTGCTGATGAGCCTACCGGGAATCTTGATCCCGATACAACCGATGAAATTATGCAGCTGCTGTTCAATATCTGCCGTGATTATCAGACCGCATTTATTATGGCTACTCACGATTACAGTATAATACAAAAATACCCGGCTCGGGTTGTAAGGATAGAACATGGGCTTGTGAAAGAAATCAGTGCGGCCGGAGTATAGAGATTGAATTCATGCCAGCATTGTTTTTTGGGGTTTATTTAACCTGTTTTCTATACAGAAACCAGGCAACTCCGGCAAAAACGAAATTTGGGATCCATACTGCCAGAAATGGATTAAGGTTTGCTTTTGTGGAGAAGGTGGTTGAAACCTGCAGGAACATTATGTAAACTGCACTGATTACAATGCCAAGTGCAAGATGAAACCCGCTGCCGCCTCTTATTTTTCTGCTTGCAATACAAACACCAATTATGGTGAGTATAAATCCGGCAAAAGGCTGAGCTGTACGCCTGTGTTTCTCGACATAGTAGAAGTTCAGGTTTTCCCGGCCATGTAGCCGCTCCCGTTCTACATATTCATCCAGTTGGGATGTTGTCAATGCTTCTTTTATTGCGTCGGTTCTGTTTAGGTCGGAAGGGCTAAAAGGATATTTCTTTTCCAGCTCATTAAATTTGGTAACACTCTCCGTCGCAGAATCGTTTTTGCGAATGGTAACATTATGAAGGTGCCATATTTTTTTGATGGTATCGTAGGTCACATAGTTGGCCATTAGTTTTTCTTTCAGCAGAATACCATCTATTTTCTCTTCTGTAAAATGGTTACCGGTATTGGAATTGTAGCTGTAGTTCTGCAGGTATACGTATGTGTTTCTGGAAATACCCAGATGCATATTGTCTGAAACACACCTTAAGTTGGCATCGTTGATGTACTTGTCTTCAAATGCAATTCGTTGTTTGTTGGCTAACGGGATGATCCAGTGATTGAACACAAGTGAAATAGTACACAGGAAACCAGCCCCGATTACATACGGCCGAAGGAACCTCGTATAGGAAACGCCACCTGCTAAAATGGCAATAATCTCAGATTTGTATGCCAGCTTGGATGTAAAAAAGATAGTGGCAATGAAAATAAACAGGGGAAAAAGCAGTGCGACAATATGGGGTATAAAGTTCTTATAGTAGTTGGCTACTTCAAGAAATGGGGTCTTTTTTTGAACAATGCTGTCTACTTTTTCTGAATAGTCAATGACGCAGGAGATCAGTGCCATCAGCAAAATAGCAAACAGAAACGTGTTCAGGAATTTTTTGATCAGATATACGTCCAGCTGCTTCAACCCGAAAATCCGCCAGAAACGTAATGCCGGCTGAGCATCGCTTTGAGCCGATGGCTGAGTGTTGGCAGATATGTTCTGTTTATCGTTGCTCAATTTGTAATTCAGATTTGCTCAGATGTTAGGGGCACACTACAGGCGTTGTTTCAGCACAGGTATCATTTCACTTTTCCAACTTTTGTAATCACCATTGATAATGTGTAGCCGCGCTTGCTTCACCAAATGTAGGTAAAAAGCGAGGTTATGGATACTGGCAATTGTTAAACCTAAGAATTCGCCGGCAATAAACAGGTGTCTTAAATAAGCCTTGGTATAAAACTGACTGGTTTCGCATTCAAGTCCATCATCAATAACAGAAAAATCGTTTTCCCACTTCTTGTTTTTAATGTTAATTACACCCTTCGTTGTGAATAACATACCGTTTCTTCCGTTCCGGGTTGGCATCACACAATCAAACATATCTATACCGAGCGCAATGTTTTCAAGAATATTCCAGGGAGTGCCTACACCCATCAGGTAGCGGGGTTTGTCTGCATGAAGGTTTTCGCAGCAAAGCGCACACATCTCGTACATCATTTCTTCCGGCTCACCTACCGATAGACCACCTATTGCGTTACCATCACATTCCATAGATGCTACAAACTGAGATGATGCCTCTCTCAGGTCTTTGAACACACTGCCCTGAACAATTGGAAACAGTGACTGTCCATAGCCGTATTTCGGTTCGGTATCAGTCATATGCTGCACACACCTTGCCAGCCATCTGTGCGTGAGCTCCATTGATTTCTGTGCGTAGGTATATTCGCAGGGGTATGGCGGGCATTCATCAAATGCCATGATGATATCAGCACCAATAGACCGCTGGGTGTCGATCACATTTTCAGGAGTAAACAAGTGCCTGGAGCCATCAATATGCGACTGGAAGACAACTCCCTCCTCTTTTATCTTTCTATTGGCAGCCAGTGAAAAGACCTGATAGCCGCCGCTGTCAGTTAGAATGGGGCGGTCCCAGCCATTGAATTTATGCAAGCCGCCTGCTTCTTCCAGTATTTTTGTTCCGGGTCGAAGGTAAAGATGGTAGGTATTGCCTAAAATGATTTTAGCGCCAACATGTTCCTTTAGTTGTTGCTGTGTCACAGCTTTTACACTTCCTACAGTGCCTACCGGCATGAAGATAGGCGTCTCTATTACTCCATGATCCGTAGTAATTGTTCCTGCGCGGGCAGATGAATGGCCGTCTGTTTTTATTAGGTCGAAAGTCAACTGGAGGAAATTTAAAAAGGACTCTCAAAATTTTGCATCGCTGCAAATGACACGTCTCTCTCAGATATGATCGGATGTTCTGTTTTCCAGTCATACCCAATAGTATCAAACCGGATGCCTGTGTCGTGTTCCTTATTGTATTCGCTGGATACCAGGTAGTAGGTAAGTGCGTCATCAGTAAGGGATTTGAAGCCATGCGCAAATCCTTCTGGTATAAATATGGCTTTGTGGTTTTCCGCAGAGAGTTCATGAGCTATGCAGGTGAGATAGCCGGGTGAGTCTTTGCGAAGGTCAACAATAACATCAAGGATGGCGCCCACAGGGCAAAACACAACCTTGCTGTGCTGATGAGGCGGCAGCTGAAAATGCATTCCGCGTATTACATCCTTCTTCGAAAACGAAAAGTAGCTTTCGCGCAGCGTGAATTCTATACCTGCATTTCTAAGTGCCGTTTCACTGAACGATTTCACGAATGACCCTCTTGCATCAGACGAGGAGGGCATAGTGAACAGGTATGGTTTTATTATGGCGCTTGCTGTCATTACTGTCTATAAAAACCGAAGTTGTGGTGAATTAATTTAACTTGCCAGCCGGCATATTAACCGAAATATTTTTCTATCTGGTACATGCATTTTTCATGGGCACTTCTGTGCTTGTCTGCATACCATTCAGCTGTCCATTGTATGGCAGTTCTGGCATCCATTTTAGATTTCCAGCCAAGGTGTTCATAAGCCCGGGTACTATCCAGCAACAGCAGTTTTGCTTCATGCGGTGCTTCGGTTTGCGGAATAGTTTCATGACTGCCTGCACCAAAACTTTCAATGAATATCTTCGTAAGTTCCTCTACCGTCAACATATCCTCAGGGTTTGGCCCGAAATTGTATGCAGTGCTGTATTTAATCGGATCTTCACTCATTTTTGCTCCCAGCAGCAAGTAGGCTCCCAGCGGCTCCAGTACATGCTGCCATGGCCTGATGGAGTTTGGGTTTCTTAATCCTACCGTTTCACCGAATGCAATTGACCTTACAATATCTGGTATGATCCTGTCATCAGAATAGTCTCCACCACCAATTACATTACCAGCACGCGCGGCTGCAATCGCCTTGTTGTGTTTGGCATGGGCGTTTGGGTTAAAGAATGACCTGCGGTAAGAATCAATTACAATTTCCGCAGCGGCTTTGCTTGCCGAATAAGGGTCATAGCCACCCAGTTTGTCGTCCTCTTTAAATGGTTCTCCACGTTCGGGATTATCATATACTTTATCGGTAGTGATCATAACGCCCACCGCAGGATTTTCGATACTGCGCATCGCATCCAGAACAAGTGCTGTGCCCTGTGCATTTACCAGAAAAGTATAGGATGGCATATCATAGCCCCGGCGAACTAAAGCCTGAGCTGCCAGGTGAAAAACAAAATCGGGCTGAAAACGGCCCATCTCAGTCTGCAGTTTCTGTTTATCGCAAATGTCCTGAATCTCACTGCTATAGCACAGTGTATCGCCCTTTATCTGATGATACAGGTCGCTGTTTTTTTCCGGAGCCAGCGAATACCCCTTTACATTAGCCCCAAGCCAATGCAGAATCTGCAGCATCCATGCACCTTTGAAACCAGTATGACCGGTGAGCAGCACACGCTTACCCTTATATACTGAGCGCAGATAATCTGCACTTACCATTTTTTCCATAAAGGTTCGGTTTGCCACATGTTTTCTAATTCTTCCTTATCCCTCAGCGTGTCCATGCATTTCCAGAAAGAGTGATGCTTGTAGGCCCCAATCTGCTTGTTGGCAGCGAGGTCGTTCATGGGTTGGCGCTCCCACATAATATCGTCAGCATCATCGTGCAGGTAATCTTTTATTTCGGGTTCTACCACAAAAAAGCCGCCATTTATCCAGGTGCCTGAATCGGCAGGTTTCTCTTCAAAGCCATCAATGATGCCGCTGTCTTCCATTTTGATTACTCCAAAACGGCTTGTAGCCTGTATGGCAGTCATGGTACAGATCTTGCCGCTGTTTTTATGGTATTTTAGCAGTTCGTCGATATTGATATCTGCCACCCCATCACCGTATGTAAGCATAAATGGTTCATTGTTCAGATAGGGCAGCACGCGCTTCAGCCTTCCGGCAGTCATGGTATCCAATCCTGTATCAATCATTGAAATCTTGAACGGCTCGGCACTTGTCTTGTGTACTTCAAGAGAATTGTTGGACAGGTCTACGGTGATATCTGCATTGTGCAGGAAATAATTGGCGAAATACTCCTTAATGACATGGGCTTTATAGCCCAGGCAGATCATGAATTCTGTGTGCCCGTAAGAGGCGTAAATCTTCATAATATGCCATAAAATGGGTTTACCGCCTATTTCTATCATAGGCTTTGGCCGGAGGGAGGATTCTTCAGAAATCCGGGTTCCGCGACCACCTGCGAAAATGACTACTTTCATGGCAACAAATATACTAGAATAACCTTAAAGGGTTAAGGGCAGTTAAAGGAAAATCAGTTAATTATTGACAAAAAGTACAACCGCCTGTTAACCGTGGTCTTTTCATTTTTGCAAAGGTGTTTGTAACATGCGTTTCAGAGTGGGGGAGTCTCAAAAAAAATGCCCTGGTTACGGCCAGGGCATTAGTGCTTTCATGGCGCTCACAGGGAGCGTATTTTCTGATGGGTACAATCGGTATCAGCATTACAAAGGTTCAACTAATAAGGCACTGAAACAACCGTTTTTTAACGGATTTTTTTACCGTTTTTTAACGGTACATGGCCACCGTCTTTTAACGGTAGTTATTAGTAATTATGTTATTGTAATGAGGTGTAAAGATGTATCGAACGCTTTTCATCTGTTTATTTCTTAATTTTAATATTCCGGCGCACTGTTTATGCGTAAAATTAGTTATATATGTTCTTCTCCCGTAAAAAGGCTTTAAAAGTCAGTGACACTGTGTTTCTTAACAGTGCAGGTTGTATTAAAGCTCTTGGCAGATTAATGGCGGAAACACGCAAGTAATTGCCGCTGCATGGTTTCAGGAAGAACTGGAAACAGTCAGGCGTGAGTTGCATGGTCTGCCGGAAGATCGGTTTGTGCTGGCTGAGCGGCTTGGGGCATCTAACGCCACGGGCCATGAAATTGTATTTTACGGACATTACCCTTTACGCAACAAAGAGGCCGAATTATGTGAAAGGCTTGGTATAATCGAAATGAAGGTTTTTATGCACCTGGATATGCCTTTGCTGGGATATTTCGGTTCGGACAGGATAAAGGAAATAATGCAGAAGATGGGGATGAGTGAGGATGAGTCGCTTAATCACCCCATGATTACAAAGGCACTCAGCAATGCTCAGGATAAAATTGCAGAGCAGTGTATTACAGATATGGCCAGCCGCAGTGAAGGCGGATGGATGAAATCCAATTATGCCTCTGGCAGTTGAACCAGAGTAAAAACGGCACTTCGTTATTTTTTACGCAAACAAACCAACGGGAATAGTGTTGGCCGTGTGAATCTCTGCGCTGGGTTGCTCGTTGTTTCTGATCAGCTCAATAGAAAAATCATCGCTTAGGGTTACTCCCTTAAAAATGATTTGCTTATATGGCTGAAACGAAAGGTGAAACGGTTTCACAATAATGCAGTACTTGGGGGTGTTGCTGTGCTTTAGGTTTGCTGCTATTTCTTTGGGAGACTTAATTAGTATCTCATTTGCTGTGCGGCTTTTGCATTCTGATTTGCGTGTAATTAGTTCCATAAAGCAATTTTTTAGAAGTGAGCTAATTAATATTGTTTTTGTGGCACTGTTTTTTCAATTTGCATGGGTTTTTTTGTTGTTTTCTTTCTTACTTAAAGTTATTTGTAAACTACCAAATAACATAAATATTAATTAACGTTAACAAATAAATGATTTTAGTAATGTTAATTGATGAAAATATAGCAAATTATGTATTTAATTTATCTTAACGTTTTTAGACAAAAGCTGCTGGTAATGGAAATTTGTTGATAGTTTGTTAATGAAAAATCCATTTTTGGGTAAAAACTTGCTCATTTTGGCAATAAACGGGAAAATATTTTCCCATAATTATTTATCTTACCTTTAAGCAGTATTTCTGGGTTTACTCTTTATCAAAATTCCGGCTCTATGAGAAAATTTATTTTAGTCGCATTTTTAATTACATTCAATATTTTTCGGTATTCCGGGGCATTTGCGCAGCTCACCATTGTTTCCGTAGCTGGTAAGGGTGTGGAAGGGTATACCGGCGACAATGCCATGGCCGATACCTGCATGATTCACTGGCCTGAAGCTGTACTGCTGGATGAAAAGAACAACGTATTTATAGCCGACGCTAATAACAATGTAATCAGGAAGATATCTGGTGCTACAGGGAAAATCACCACGGTCGCAGGTACAGGTTTTGAGTCGGGTACCGGCCATGGCGGGTTTGGCGGAGACAGCGGGCCGGCAACAGCTGCCAGGCTGTTTTATCCATCAGGCATGGCATACGACAGTAATACGCACATAATGTATGTTGCAGACCAGCATAACAACCGCGTGCGTAAAATTGATGCAACAGGTAATATAACAACCTATGCAGGCAATGGCACTCTTGGCTATGCGGGCGATGGTACTTTGGCTGTTACTGCTTTGCTCAACAGTCCTACGCGGGTGGCATTAGATGCTACCGGTAACCTGTATATAGCCGACTCAGGCAACAACCGTATACGTAAAGTTGATGCATCAGGAACCATTACTACAATAGCGGGCAATGGTACCAGAGGTTACAGCGGAGATGGTGCGAATGCAACAGCCGCTCAGCTCAATAACCCAATAGATGTGGCGGTAGATGCGGGTGGCAATGTTTTTATCGCAGACTATGTAAATAACAGAATACGCAAGGTAACAACAGGAGGTATCATTTCTACTATTGCAGGCATAGGTATAGCCGGCTTCTCAGGAGATAATGGCCCGGCTACTGCGGCTAATATTTACGAGCCTTCAGGTTTGTTTATTGATCCGGCGGGCAATATTTATTTTTCTGACCTGGCTAATTTCAGGGTGAGGAAGATTGACCCCACCGGTATTATTACTACACTGGCAGGCAATGGTTCATCGGGATATAACGGTGATGGTATAGCGGCAATAACCGCATCACTATGGTTTCCTGAAGGGCTTGGTATGAACAGCCGCGGAGAGCTATACGTTGCCGATAAAGGCAACAACCGTATCAGGAAGTTGAGTGGCGTATTGGAAATCCCATCAATGAATGATGTAAAGGAAACCATGGCATTATACCCTAATCCCGCTACAGGTAAATTTACCATACAGGTGTCGTCTGTTATTCAGGAGGAAGTGCATATTGCAATCGTATCGCTCACAGGCATGAAGGTGGCTGAAGTAACTGCAAATACAAATGCTCCGGTGGACTTTGATTTGAATACTGCACCCGGTATGTACGTGATCTCTGCTGCCAGCGCATATGGCGTTGTGAATGAGCGGTTGTTGATACAATAGGGTATACTGCTGCATTTTTTCTTGTTGTTAATTCACTATGAAAATGTTGTGGTGATCCGCCCAATAAGTAGATGTCATGGTGAGCCGTGCCGAACCATGACATGCTGAAGCAACCACCGAAGCTGTATAGCGTACAAAAAACAGTTTTGTATACTACGCCAATTTCAAATACTCACTATATTGCAGAAAAGACCCAAAGTGCACCAACATGCACTCTGCGTACCTTTTGCACAACAATAACAAACACAAGGAATGAAAAAGAAAAGAGGGCCGTGGAACCGTGTGCTGGTATTGCTGGTTACACCAGTTATTGCATCACTGTTGATACCGGTGATTATACTGGATATATGGGCCGAGTTATATCATCGTATCTGTTTCCCGATCTACCGCATACCGTATGTAAAGCGGTCGCAGTACATAATGGTGCGCGACCGGCTGTCGTTGCCTTATCTAAACATGGTGCAGAAAATTGGCTGCCTGTATTGCGGCTATGTAAATGGACTTATGCGGTACTGGAAAGAAATAACTGCGCTCACCGAAAAGCATTGGTGCCCGATAAAGCATGCGTTGAATCAGGGTTTTATTGAAGCAGAGCACCAGGCCCGCATGAACTTTGCAGAATTTGGCGACAAGGATTCTTTTAAGCAGCAATATAGAAATAGCTAGTCTGCAGGACTTTTTTGTGCGGCCAACAACTGTTCCTGAACATTGCAATTCGGATTGTGGTAAATTTGTTTGAGTTATTTTATACCTTGGGCAAGTGCTGCATTTTAAAGATTTTGTATTCTGATTTTTAAGCAGATTAACGATACTGTATGAAGTATATCATTAGCGTCCTGCTGGCAATTTGCTGCTGTTTACACACCTCAGCTCAGAAGCACAATGTCTTTGCTGATGGGGCACTCAGCCTTGCTTACCTCGATCCCGGATTTTCGGCAACATACAACTACAACTTCATTAAGTATATCGGCGTAGGCGTTGGTGGGCAGGGGTATGTATTTCATCCAGCCAAAACCAGTTTTCGTAAGTTCACTCCGGCAGTATTTGCTGATTTCAGGTTTCGCATCAGGCCCGAAAAAATAAGTCAGTATTATGTCTTAACTGATGTAGGAGTTGATTTTTATAAACACAGTAACGAAACGTACCAAGAGGGGTATTATGAGTATTCTGTTCCCAAGGATAATGGCATTTATCTGGGCCTGGGTATCGGTTATTTTCTGCGCCTTACCCATTCCGGTTGGGGGCCATATTGTACTATCAAATTGATTAACAATATCTATGAACTAGATCAGTACAACTTAAGAACACGCGAACAAAAGTCTAAGAATGTGGCAGGTGGTACGGTTATAATTTCGTTAGGTTTCAGGTTTGGTGATAATGACGATGTGCCTAAAAACTAATTGTCGATTTTATAGAAAGTAACTGTCGTAACAACCAAGGGCCGCATCAGTGCGGCCCTTGTGGTATTTTTACATTGAGCCTGATAATTAATTTCACATTGCTTTCTTCTGCTTTACAACATGCCTCAACACTCATGGTTCGATAATGCTCACCATGACATTTCGTTTTATGGGCTAATTCTGAAATCAAATATCAGACGTCATACAAACGCCAAAGATTATATTCCCATCTTCTCCCGCAGCTTGTTCGGTATGCCGTTTTTGTGCAGCAGCAGGGCTGTGGTTTTGTACTGAACGAATGCGCGGGATACATAGATGTAGCCTTTGTAGTCGTTCTTATCTCCCCATGAGTTTTTTACAATGTAATATTTTCTGCCGTTCTGGTCGGCAGCAAGGCCTACTATATGCATGCCATGGTCATCTGTTGTTTCGTAATTATCGAAAGCCAGCTGGCGCTTCTCCGGAGTGATCACTCTTTCATCTTTCGGGCCGTCGAACATGTATTTCTTTTCAGAGTCGTTCATGTCGTCATAATCTTTCTCAGGTACGTAGGCTACGCCGTTTTTCCAACTGAAATATTTTTCGCTTACATCGGTAGCCCATGCCACAGTAAAGCCCTTGTTGAGTGCATTGTCAATAATGTCAGTCAGGTCTTCCATATGCACATTGTATACGCGGCTGAATGACCAGTTGTCGGGTACCAGCAGCGTCATTTTTTTATAGTAGGGATCGGTAGTTACTGAGCCCAGTTCTACATAATCTTCGGGGTGAATACCGATACGCTCTGCAGCAAATGACTTGGGTGTATAAGTGCGGTTATCCCATTTGAATTTTTCGGGAATGGCACCCAGGTATGAATCGAGCACATCGGCATAAGCTTTCTTCCACGATGGTGTCAATTTGCCATTGGGGTTTGAAACCACAGCATCCAGCATTGATTTCAGAATGGCCTGCATCTCGGCAAATTTGTTTTTGGTAGTGCCATAGTGCAGCCCGGTATACACCTCCTGCGGCATAGCGCCGTACTTGGCGTACATATTGATTACGTCGTGGCACTCACCGCCATCGCCCCATGATACTGCGCCATGCATGCGCACATAGGCCTCGGCTTTGTCGAGGTATACACAATGTGCACTGAAAATCTCGGCCAGTTTAATGGGCTGCTTACCCATGCGCATCATTTCGCTTTCAAGGAATGAATTGGTAGAATAGCTCCAGCAGGTACCCGAACTTGCCTGGTTGCACACATCGGTATGCTCCAGGTCTATGAGTTTAGTGAAGTGGTATTTTTTATCATCAGCGTCATTCTTGCCTGTTGCAGGGGAGGGTGTTGTGTAGCTTTTGTTGGATTCTATTTTCCTGATCAGGTCGTCCTGTGCTTGAACGAATATTGGGAACAGGAATCCAAGTATGAGTAATTTCTTCATTGCTTTAAGTCTGATTTAAGAGATGCAAAAGTACCCAAATATATGATAATCGGGTTATAATTTGCGGGTGATGGGGTAGGTGATTTTCACATTGGATTAGAAAATGCAGTATACTGCACTGCAAAACCAGCCCCAATCCCGTAATTTTGTCTATAACTCATAAACACAACTTCCATCCATATGAAAAGAGTAACTGGCATTATAGGCTTACTGATACTCCCGGCATTGTTTTTTCCGGGTTGTATAGTATCGAAAAAGAAGTTTCTGGCTGAGACGGCGCGGGCCGACAAAGAACATGCCAATGCAGTGGACCTGCAGAAGCGACTGGCACAGCAAACAGACCTGAACCGCTGGCTGGATAAGGTAAATAAGGACCTGAAAACGCGCGTAGCCAACCTGCAGGACAGCATTGCCAATCTGGAAGGTAATGTGAAAGACCTGAATACCAGACTCAGCAACCTGGGTAACGAAAACCAAAACACTACTAAGGAGCTGAACAACACCAAGGAGAAAATAGCTGAGCAGCGCCGCAGGCTGGAGCAGCTGCAGGCACTGATAGACCAGCAGCAGAAAGCCACAGAAGCATTGCGCAAAAAGATAGCCGATGCACTGGTGGGCTTTAACAGCAACGAGATTACCGTGACCATGAAAAACGGTAAGGTGTATGTGAGTATGCAGGAAAGCCTGTTGTTTCCATCGGGTAGTGCGGAGGTGAACCCTAAAGGAAAGGAAGCCCTCTCAAAAGTAGCCACCGTGCTGAATGCCGGCAGCGACATCAATATAGATATTGAAGGCCATACCGACAGCCTGCCTATACATACAGCTAAGTATGCCGATAACTGGTCGCTGAGTACTGCAAGGGCAACATCTATAGCGCATGTGCTGATAGATGAATACCATGTAACACCGGCCAGGCTGATTGCCAGCGGCCGCAGCCAATACGACCCTGTAGCGCCCAACAGCACGCCCGAGGGCCGTGCAAAGAACCGCCGCACCGAAATAATACTGGAACCTAAGCTGGATGAACTGATGCAGCTGATGGAGAAAAAGTAACGACAGCAAGCGCACGGACTGTGTGCAACAGCCGGATATTTCAGAAGATTATTCACACGAGGTGGATAATCTTCTTTTTTTGCGCGGTGGTATTGGGGTATTTTCATGGATATTAGTTAAGTTTATAAAAAATAAAAGCTGTAAGATGAAGCCAGCAATCCGATCGATAGTGTATTTTTTATCAGGTGCTGCAGCGTGCGCACTGGTAATAACTGCAGTATCTCTTAAAAAACCTGAACCCGGCACTACACCTATTGAGGTTTCAAACGACGGCAGGTTTCAGTATAAATGGTTTACGCCTGCTTTACCCTCATCGCTGGATTTCAGCGGAGAGCCGGTGCCGCTGGACCGATGGGATGTGCGCGAGAAACTGGACAGGGAGCTGCTGGTGAACTCTTACCTGCATGGGTCTCAGTTGCTGACACTTAAACTTGCCGGCAGATACTTTCCGATCATAGAAGAAAGGCTGAAAGCCAACGGCGTACCTGACGACTTTAAGTATGTGTGCATTGCCGAAAGCTCACTACAGCAGAATGCGCTCTCTGCGGTGGGCGCGGCTAGTTTCTGGCAGTTTATGAAAGAAACAGGCCCGCGCTACGGCCTTGAAATAAACGACGAGGTGGACGAAAGATTTAATGTAGTGAAAGCCACTGACGCCGCCTGCCGGTATTACAAAGATGCACATGATAAATTTGGTACCTGGACCGGTGCTGCAGCATCTTACAACTGCGGCCAGGCAGGGTACCAGAACCAATGCGATTTTCAGGAGTGCAAGGTTTATTACGACATGATCTTCCCTGACGAGACCAATCGCTACGTTTTCAGGATACTGGCGCTGAAATACCTGCTGTCTCATGCCCGCTCATATGGCCTGATAGTGGAGCCGGAAGATCAGTACAAACCGCTGAAATCGAGAACAGTAACAGTCGATAAAACCATTGAAAACCTGACCTCTTTTGCCAAAGAAAACAACAGCACCTACAAGATGCTGAAGATTTACAACCCATGGCTACGGGCGCATAAGCTTACCGTAAGAAACGGTAAGAAATATGAGATACAATTTCCGAATTAGCATTTTACGGTAACGGAAGTCAACTTCCGTTTTACTTCCGTTTTGCTTCTGGTTTCTTCCGGTGCCGGAAATGACCTGTGCTGCGCAATTGGCTGATTATCAGCTTCCGCTGTTGTTGGTCTTATTTTCTGACCAACAACTCATCAAATTACAGGAGATTAGATTAAGAACATAAGGCATTCCTATTCTATTCGTACAGCACCGCCGATACTTGCTATATCGGCAGTGGCTGCGAGAGATTCTGCCGCGACATTAGAATAAGACCGAAAGGCGGGAACTATTGGGCTGAGCCATTTTATATCAGGAAATTTCTCCCTTCACTGCGTTTCGGTCGAAATGACAGTGCTTTTGGGCAACCAGGCGAACTACAAGCTAAATTTATATTGCCTGTAACTTCTTCAACCAGAAAAACAGCAGTAACTTTGTGTAAAATTAAAACAAATGAAAAAACTGATTCTTTTGGCTTTGCTGATCACCAGCATTTATCCGGCCTTTGCACAGCGGCCCAGAGTTAAAGAGGGCAACATTGAAACCCTGAAGGGGATCAAGAAAATTAACCTGAAATATGACTACAGCGGTATGGAAGTAGGCAAGAAAGCTGAAAAAGAGTACATTGCTGAAAAGAAAGAAGCGCTGAATAAAAAAGAATCGGGCCGCGGCGACAAATGGGAAAAAGACTGGTACAGCGACCGTAACCGCAGGTTTGAACCAAGGTTTGAAGAGGAATTCAATAAGTACTGTGAGATCAAAGCAGGCAACTACCCGACAGAAAAATATACAATGACCTTCAGGACTGTATTTACTGAGCCGGGCTTTAATATTGGTATTACACGCAAAAACGCATACATTGATGGTGAGGTAATTATTGTAGAGACAGCCAATCCGGATAAGATTATTGTAAAAATGGAGATCAGCAACTGCCCTGGCCGTACTTTTATGGGTAATGACTACGATACCGGTGAGCGTATTCAGGAAGCATATGCAATGGCCGGCAAAGGCCTGGCTAAGTACTTCTCAAAGAATGTTGAATAACATTCTCTGCATAGTCAATCAGCAATCTGATTGTAAAAGCTGTTGCCTCATTTCCGAGGCACCAGCTTTTTTTTATTCTATCGCAACAATTTTTTTTACTCAGGCTGAACCGTTTTTAACGCCTGGAGCTAACGCCGGTATTGCCATGCCTGAAAGCTTTGCAGTAAACCATCCATATCGGCAATACACTTACTCCCTGTATATCTTTACCTCCATCAATCCGTTGCTGTTTTTGCAGGCACGGTACATGCCCTCGCTGTTAAATGGCATTTCTATGTTGCCCAGTTTATCTATGGCCACGAGGCCGCCCTCACCGCCTATTTTTATCAGTTTCTGATGTACGACTATGTTGCATGCCTCGTGCAGGGATAGCCCCTTGTACTCCATAAGGCAGGAGATATCGTATGCTACGACCGACCTGATGAACAATTCGCCGAAGCCGGTGCATGAGATGGCACAGGTGTTGTTATTGGCATAGGTGCCGGCTCCGGGGATGGGGCTGTCGCCAACCCTGCCGAATTTTTTATTGGTAAGCCCGCCGGTACTGGTTGCGGCAGCCAGGTTGCCATGCCCGTCTAGCGCAACAGCCCCGACTGTGCCATATTTTTTATCGGTATGGTCTAGCTGCACTACGCCTTCCTTCAATGCATCCTGCCACTGCCTGTAACGTTGTTCGGTATAGAAATAGGCATCCTCTTCAAAGGCAATGCCTTTCAGTTTTGCAAATTTTTCGGCACCTGCACCGCTCAGCAACACGTGGCCGCTGTGCAGCATAACCTCTTTGGCCAGCAATACCGGGTTTTTGATATGAGACACACCGCATACGGCACCGGCTTCCAGGTTGCTGCCGTTCATTATGGCGGCATCCATTTCGTGTTTTCCTTCGTTATTAAACACTGCGCCCCGGCCTGCGTTAAATAATGGAAAGCCTTCAAGTGACGCAACAGCAGCGGCAACGGCATCCAGGCTGCTGCCACCGCCTGCCATCACATTGTAACCTTTGCTGATAGCCTCAGTAAGCCCCATTTCGTATTCCTTCTGGAGGGAATCCGTCATGTTACTGCGCAGGATGGTACCGGCGCCACCGTGTACTGCAATTGATATTTTATTCATTCGTATGTGTGCTTTCTTTTGATAATTTGTAAAGTTACGTTTGTAACGGGCAAAAGCCTGTTTATTTAACGAACGTTTGCAAGTTTGTTCAATTCAATTTAACCGTCTTTTACTACATTTGCAACCGAAAAAGAACATTCTTTCCTTAATTAATATACTATATGGGTTATGTAAAAGACCTTTTCAAGCAAAAGGCAGATGAACAGGGAACAGAGATTAAGAAAATCATTGAACAGTACGGCAACAAAAAGATAGAAGATGTAACAATTGCTCAGGTATACCAGGGCATGAGGGGTATAACAGGGCTGGTGACTGAAACATCGTTGCTGGACTCGAATGAGGGTATACGTTTCCGTGGTTTTTCGATACCTGAGCTGAGGGAGAAATTACCCAAGAACCAGGATGGAAAAGAGCCTATGCCAGAGGGGTTGTTTTACCTGATGCTGGTAGGCGAGTGCCCAACCCAGGAAAATGCGGAGCATATATCTGCTACATGGGCTCGGAGGTCGCATGTGCCTAATTATGTGTTTGATGTTATTGAGTCATTCCCTGTAAGCACGCACCCTATGACGCAGTTTACTGCTGCGATACTTGCCCTGGGTACTGAATCAAAGTTTGCAAAAGCCTATAACGATGGCATCAGCAAAAAGGTATACTGGGATTATATTTATGAAGACACCATGACGCTGATTGCCCGCCTGCCAAGGATTGCGGCATATATATACCGCCGCAAGTATAAAAATGGCGATCATATACAGCCGGATGGCATGCTGGACTGGAGCGGCAACTTTGCACATATGCTTGGTTACGACAGCGAGGCATTTAAGGAGCTGATGCGCCTGTACCTGACTATACATGCCGACCATGAAGGCGGTAACGTATCGGCGCATGCTACCCACCTGGTAGGTTCAGCATTGAGCGATCCTTATTTGTCTTTTGCGGCAGGTATGACAGGTCTGGCTGGTCCGTTGCATGGTCTTGCAAATCAGGAAGTGATCAGGTGGATAGAAGGAATGTGTACCGAACTGGGTTCCGATGCACCAACCAAAGATCAGATAGCAGATTATATAAAGAAAACACTTAGCGAGGGAAAGGTAGTGCCTGGATACGGGCATGCCGTTCTGCGCAAAACAGACCCAAGGTTCATTGCGCAGATGGAATTTGCAAAAACACACTGCCCTGATGACTCAACAGTTAAGACTGTGTGGAATATTTATGAGGTGGCACCACCCATTCTGGAAAACACAGGCAAGATAAAAAACCCGTGGCCTAACGTAGATGCTCATTCAGGTGCTTTGCTTAAACACTACGGACTTGTTGAAGAGGAGTTTTACACAGTGTTGTTCGGCGTATCGCGCGCACTTGGTGTACTTGCCAGCCTTTGCTGGGACCGCGCACTTGGTTTCCCAATTGAGCGCCCGAAGTCAATTACAACAGAATGGGTTAAGAAGTTTATTGAGCAGAAAGAAGCTGTTTCTTAATAAAAAATATGGTATTGAACGGCCATGCACAGTGGCCGTTTTTTTTTGAACAGTATTCTGGAAAGGAGCGCGTAAGCGGTCTTTTCAGGCAAACAACAACAACATTTATAACAATTACAGTCATGACCAAAGGGCCAATTTCTCAGTTTATACAGCATCATTACCGCCACTTCAATGCGGCAGCACTGGTTGATGCGGCAAAAGGATATGAAACTCATTTGCTTGAAGGGGGCAAAATGCTGGTATCGCTGGCAGGTGCTATGAGTACCGCTGAGCTGGGTATTTCGTTTGCAGAAATGATACGTGCGGGTAAAGTAGATATTATCAGCTGCACAGGTGCCAATCTGGAAGAGGATATTATGAACCTGGTGGCGCACACACACTACAAGCGCGTGCCGAACTACCGCGACCTCACTCCAAAAGAAGAATTTGAACTGCTGGAGCAGGGTTTTAACCGTGTAACGGATACATGTATACCTGAAGAGGAAGCATTCCGTAGAATACAGCGCCATATTTACAAAATATGGAAGAGTGCCGAAGAAGCAGGCGAGCGTTATTTTCCGCATGAGTTTATGTATAAACTGCTGCTGAGTGAGGTTATGAAGCCTGACTACGAAATAGACGTAAAGCACAGCTGGATGATTGCTGCTGCTGAGAAGAATATTCCAATCATTGTACCAGGCTGGGAAGACAGTACTATGGGCAACATTTTTGCATCTTACTGCATAAAAGGAGAGCTGAAGCCATCTACTATGAAGAGCGGCATTGAATACATGATGTGGTTGACTGATTGGTATCGTGCTAATTCAGGAGGCAAGGGTGTAGGTTTCTTCCAGATAGGGGGCGGCATAGCCGGTGACTTCCCGATTTGTGTAGTGCCTATGATGTACCAGGACCTGGAATGGCATGATGTGCCGTTCTGGAGCTATTTCTGCCAGATCAGCGACAGCACTACATCTTATGGTTCGTACAGTGGTGCCGTACCTAATGAGAAAATCACCTGGGGTAAGCTGGATATTGATACGCCTAAGTTCATTGTAGAAAGCGATGCGACAATCGTAGCGCCGCTGATATTTGCTTATTTGCTTGGCTGGTAATTGATCAGGATTATAATCAGGTGTTGAATACTTGCGCCAGCAACCTTATGCAATTATTTCAATTCATTTTTACTCAACATTATTCGGAAATGTTGGACAGCAACATTATTGCCCAATAAGTTGAACAGGTATAAGTATAGCCATTGCTGAAGCATAAACATATTTATTTGAACTACATAGGAGTTTATTAAAATGCATTAACTAATTCGGAATTGTTGTAACCAGTGGTATTTCCAAATAGCGGGTATTGTGTCTTTTGCTCCTTCTTTTACCCATTTGCGGTAGCTGTCTCTGATCCACATCTTTAGTTCGAGGTCACTGGCTGTGCGGGCAAAAGTATAAGGCATGGGGCAGGCATACATAAAGTGGCCTATACTATCGCCAATGGCGCCAGTCAGTTTCTCCACAATTTCCGGATTGTACCTGGTGTCGATGAACTTCTCTGTTTCACCGGCATGAAAGTTCTTCTGGAATTCAAATATCCGCCTGGAATTCTTGTTGAACAGTTCGGCGATCGCCGAAACAGGGCTGGTAACCGGACTCGAATGCTCTCTCAGCAACGGAAACTTATATATACTGGCCCGTTCGGCAGAATCCATCTGGTATTGTGTAAGGTGCCCCGGCCGTAGCCTGAATTCTTCCAGCTGGTATTCGGCGGGCTCCAGTTCGGTGTTTAGTGTTGCTACCAATATGGCATCCGGGCAGGGCAGCAGCCTGTTCTTATAACCCACATACGTGAATGCAATTATATCGCCTGGCTTTGCTGCCAAAGTGTAATTTCCTTTTTCATCTGTTGATGTACCCTGCTGGGTTCTTACATTGACTACTGTAACCGGAAACAGTGGTTTGCCGGAACGGGAGTCCTTCACCACGCCATTCACGGATTGTGCAAAAGCAGGGAACGAACAAAAAAGGAGAAAAAATACAATAAACCTCAACGGTATCATTTGTAAGCATAAAGCTACTGTTCCAAATGGAACGGTAGCTTCTCCGATGCTAATTTGGGAATATTTTAAGAAAAAAGAATGTGAGGCCTCCGGTCAGACAACCTTTTCTATTTTGTATTTTTTGCCATTGAAGCTGAATTCATATCCGGCTGTTTGGCCCATAAAGTTGGTGCCAATGGGTGATGCTGCTGATATGGCAATGTAGGTTGCTCCATCCACTTTCAGCTGGCCGGCACTGATGGCTACATAAAAAATACCGTTGTTGGTAAAGACCAGAGAGCCGGGTGCTGCTATAGAGCCTTTCTGAGCCGGAATAATCAGTTCAAGTGCCGTTTTCATTTTGTTCAGCTCATTCAGGCGCACCAGGTTGAGGTCTATCTCTTGCTGCACTGATTCCCTGCCTGTTTCAAACTTATCACCGGCACTGCTTTTGGTGTCTTCATTGGCTGCTTCCTGCGCTGCTGCAATTGCTGATTTAATGTCTGTTTCTCGGTTTCTGAGGTAGGTGGCGCAAAGTATGTATAGTTGTTCTTTAAGCGTTGACATAAACTGCCGATCTGCTGTTGTATTAAGTGGAGTTAGCGATAAAATAAACAGGCAAAATAGCAAAGAAATGGAAAGCTGCAAAATGGTAAATGAATGGCTGTTTTATTAGTTTTGCGCCACATGCGTATACTTATGGTTTGCCTGGGTAATATATGCCGTTCGCCCATAGCGGAGGGCGTGCTGCGGCATAAGGTGCAGCAGCTGGGGCTAGACTGGGAGGTGGAATCGGCGGGTACAGAATCTTATCATACCGGGGAGCCACCGCACAGATTCTCTCAAAAATTTGTTTAAAACACGGGATAGATATTTCGGAACAGAGAGCAGCGAAGTTCACCGCCGCCGATTTTAAGAGGTATGACCTGATCTATGCCTTTGCAGATTATGTTTATACGGCTATCAGTAGGATAGGGGGTGCAGGAGCAGATATGAGCAGGGTAGATTACTTTCTGAATGAGCTGCGGCTGGGCAAAAATGAATCGGTACCGGATCCTTATTACGGTGGTGAAGAAGGCTACCAGGAAGTATATGACCTTATAGATATTACCTGCGATGCTATCATTGCCAGGTATAAACATTGATGCTGATGGCCGGTTACAAATTCCCAATAACTAGCTACTTTTGCAATCCATTATGTCTAAACCATCCATACCGCAGGGTACACGTGATTTTTCGCCTGCCGAAGTGCGCAAACGCCAGTATATATTCAATACACTCCGCGAGATTTTTGAATTGCATGGATTCCAGCCACTGGAGACACCTTCGATGGAGAACCTGGCCACCCTTACCGGAAAATACGGAGAGGAGGGCGACCGGCTGATTTTCAAAATTCTGAATAACGGGCTGCACGATAAAAAGGAAGAAGATAAAGCTAAATTCCGGGTGGAAGTAGATAAGGTGCTTAGCCGTCCTTATTCATCATCATTAGTTACCGAAAGGGCACTGCGTTACGATCTTACTATTCCGTTTGCACGCTATGTAGTGATGCATCAGAACGAGCTAGCTTTTCCGTTCAGGCGTTACCAGATGCAGCCGGTGTGGCGTGCCGACAGGCCGCAGAAGGGGCGTTACCGCGAATTCTGGCAGTGCGATTGTGATGTGGTGGGCAGTACATCGCTGATCAATGAAGCGGAGCTGCTGAGTATTTATCAGTCGGCCTTTGCGGAGCTGAAG